>CAZALL010000092.1:0-7275 GCA_964485955.1 uncultured Treponema sp.
CTGTTGTTGTATATAGTTCATTTGTTGTAAGGAAGCGCTAGTTTATGAGTGAAAAGAAAAATAAAAAAGGTCTTATAGCCATTATCGTTGTTGCAGTAGTAATTGTTGCTGCAATAGTTTCATTTGTTGTTTGGAAGACTCGTCCAAGAGGAATGACAGTTGCTGTTTCTGAACTGCCAGATTCATTAAACCCTGTTCTTGAACAAAATACATCAGGTCTTAATGCCAATGAACTTTTGTTTGACGGTCTTGTAAATCTTGAAGTAAAAGATGGTCGTCTTGTTGCAGAATATGCTCTTGCTGAATATATTGAACAGGATGAAGTTACAAGAAAAGACTATAGGGCTACTCTTAGGGATGGTCTTGTATGGCACGATGGTGAAAAGGTAACTGCAGATGATGTTGTTTTTTCTTACAAGGCATACACTCTTGCAGAAAATAAATCACCAATGCGTGACTATCTTAATGCTTTTATCAAAGATGTTGTTGCAGAAAGTGACAATGTTGTAAGAATTGAATTTAAAAAGCCTATTCCTGAACACAGTGCAATTTATGTTCTTACATTTAAGATTATTCCACAGATTTATAATAAAGTTCCTATGAATGTAAATCTCCGCGAAGGTGAAAATGAACGTGCTTTTGCTACAAAACCAATTGGTACAGGTCCATTTAAACTTAAGAGCTGGGACATTGGTAAGTGGCTTACATTTGAAGCAAACGGAATGTATAAGGTTATTAAGCATGAACCTCAGGCAGATTCTTTCGTAATCAAGAGAACTATTGACCCTGTTGTCCGCAGAAACGAACTTCGCAAGGGACGTATTAATCTTATTACAGAAACAAGTCCTACAGACCGTGAAGTAATTGCAAAAATCAAGAATGTAGATATTAATTCTTACATGCCATTTGCTTTCTATCAGATTGAAATCAATATGGACAGAACACCAAGTGCAGATGCACGCAAGGCAATGGCTTATGCTCTTCACAGAGAAGATCTTGTTCCTGGTACAACAGATACAGATATTGCTGTTCTTAACTATGGTCCATTCCCTGCAAATACATTCCAGTTAAATGCTCCGGAATATAATAATGACGAACTTCCACACCTTTTGTCTTATGACAAGAGAAGGGCAATTAATCTTGCTTCTTCAAGCGGACTTTCCGGTCAGAATTATAATCTTCTTTATCCTGATTCAATGGGTGAATTTGGTAAGGCTCTTGCAGAAGGTGTTGCAGCTCAACTTGGTGAAATTGGTGTTAATGTTGAAGTAAAACGCACTGGTGACCAGGTATTTGAACGCGAAGTTTACAAAAATAAAAATTATGATATTGCACTTGTTTACCATGACGGTTTTGATAGCGGTTATTCTTCAATTGGTAACCTTTACCGCTCAAACGGAAGTGAAAACCTTACAGGTATTGCAGACAAGAAACTTGATGCAATGTTTGATTCCTGGGAAAAAATTGACGAAATGGTTGACTGGATTGATGAAACTCTTGCTTTAAATGCAAAAATTTCTGACATTTGTCCTGCCCTTTATCTTTGTACAATTAAGAAGGACGTTTATTCTCGTGGATTAAAAAATGTAACTATTGCTTCGGATAATCCGTTCCTTTCGGCTGAGGACTGGCAGTTTACAAACTAAGGAGAAAAAATGCGGCGTTTTTTGCGCTTCTTGCTAAAAGAATTTGTCCTGCATGGCATTGTATTTGCCATTGTAGGAACTATTATTCTTTCGGCCCTCTATCTTCTGTCAATTGGAGCTGCGGCTCCAGTTTACTGGGAGACATTAAAGTCTTTTATTTTAAGCTTTGTGGGTCAGAAAGATTATGCTAATTTAGGACCTGGATTTACTTCAGGTCAGATTATTTTGTCTGGTGCAGTTCAAACTTTGCCTTTGGCATTACTGGCACTTATTTTCCTTATTTTTATTGCCTTGGTGGGTGCTTCTTATGCGGTAACAAGTCGCTATATGTCACTTCATTTTGGTGAAAAGGGAAATGAAAGATTTGAACGTGTTTTAAACTTTATTCTTTCCGTTTTTGCAGCTGTTCCTCTGTTTGTGGGCTTCTGGCTTCTTTATGTTGTCATTGGTTCAGCCCCTCTCCCTGTTGTATCGCTCATTACGGTCTTACTGGGTGGACTTGCCTGGGATGCTACAAGTTTTCTTAAAACAGATATGCTTTCTCAGGTTAATCAGACACATGCCATTGTCTTTTCAACTTTAGGTCGTAAACTGGGACGTTTTTTACCTTTACCAGGTACTTATTCAGGTTACCTCTTTCAGTCAAGTCTTCCTAGATTTATTCCATACCTCGCAGGAAAAGTTCCGGCTATTATTGGTTCGGTTACAATTGCAGAAATTGCATTTGACTTCCCAGGTCTTGGAAAAAATCTTATAGATGCACTTATTGGTACTAATACAGACCTTCTTGTAACATCTGTATTTATTCTTCTTTTAATCAACGCAATAGTATCTTTCCTTGTAAAATTGATTCTGTTCTTGATTTATCCGAGGGTATATGAAAAGACAATTTAGAGTATTAAAAATTATCGTGGTTGTCTTGCTTGTACTGCCTTTGTTTTTAGCATGGCTTCCATACAACTGGTATTCATCAATTGCTCCTGCAAGTCTTTTGCAAGGCAACTTTCTTAAGCTGATGCTTACTTCATTTCAGGAACTTTCAATTACACTTTTAACGACTGTTGTGTTTGCAATGATTATAAGTGTTTTGCTTGGTTATCTTAGTGTACTCTCTATGGGAGCCGGACGCTTTTTCTCAAGCATAATGAATGCAATTGAATCAGTTCCTTCTATTCTTATTGCTTTGTTTTGCTATGCACCTGTTTCTGGTGCCCTGGTTTCTACAAGTGGTACAAAATCAACAGTTCTTTCTTTGGCAGTCTTTGTAGCTGCTGCAACTGCAACTGTTTTACCAGAAGCCGTAAGAAGTATTTCAATTCCGCTCTCTGATCTTTATAACCGTAAGTACAGTATTTCATTCCGTTCATATGGCTTTACAAAAAACCGCATACTGGCTGTCTTAATGAAGACAACTCTTATGGTAGACACTCTTAAACGTGTTGCTGCAGGTATTTTGTTAAAGACACTTGTACTGGATACTTCATTTGGTTATGTAATTCAGGTAGGTCTTGGTTCTACAGGTACACCTTCGCATACGAGTCCAGGTGCTCTTATTGCTGCAAACCGCAAGACACTTATTTTTGGAGAAGACGGAAATCCATGGTTCTTCTGGCTGCCTGCAATTATTCTTATCGCAGTTAGTATTGCCTTCCTTATAGTGCTTAAAGACAACAAGGAGGAAGCATGACACCTATTGAACTTAATAATTTTTGCATTCATCTTGGGAAACGAATTACACTTAAACCTGTTTCGATGAAAATTGAAGAGGGAACTTCAACTGTAATTATGGGACCTACAGGAACAGGTAAATCTGTTTTCTTAAAATCAATTGCAGGAATTTTACCTACAACTGTTTTCTCTTTTGAAGGAAGCCTTAAGGTAAACGAAATCGACGCTTATGTTGACGGTAAAAAACTTGACTATGAGCAGTGGACTAAAATTGAACAGTCGGGACTTATGTTTATTCCGGCCGAAACTGCCCAGGTAATGAATCCGTCTTTAACCCTTGATCAGAATCTTGCACTTTTAGCTCCAGGCTGTAAGGATGAAATTGTAAGAAGACTTAATGAATTTTTCTCTCTTGATTTTAAGGCATTTGCACGTCTTTATCCAGATGAAGTATCTGGTGGAGAAATGCAGCGTATTACATTGATGATCCTCCTTTCAAGACAGGGTAATTTAATTCTTCTTGATGAACCTACAGTAAATCTTGACCGTAATCTTAGAAAAAGTTTTGTTGAATTTTTAAATAAAGAAATTTTAAGCGATAAGACAAAAACTTTTCTTATGGTAAGCCATGATGTTGACTTTATCCGTCGCCTTAATTTAAATCAGATTTTTATTCTTAAGGAAGGGGATATTGTAAAGCAGGAAAATCTGCCGGAAATGGAAGGTTACGATAAACCTCAGGCTAAGAAGGGTGCATCTGGTTCTGCAATGGAACTTAAAGAAGTTGCTCAGTCTTACATGAAGCGCGGTATTTTTGGTGAAAGAAAATTTACTGCATTTAAGGGATTAAATCTTACTTTTGAACGTTCTACAATTTACGGAATTACAGGTCCTTCTGGTTGCGGTAAGTCAAGTATGATTAAGGCAATTCTCCGTCTACTTGATGAAACTGAAGGTCAAATCCTTATGGAAGGAAATGACTTGGTTGTTCTTAAGCCAAAAGAAAATGGTCGTGATCCTAAAGCATTTAAACCATTCCGCAAAAGAATGGCAATTGTTCAGCAGGACTCACGTTTTTCATTCTTCCCTGATCTTAAGATTAAAGATTCATTTAAACAGATTACGGCTGCAGGTAACGAAGGAACTGTAGAAGAACTTGGTGAAAATCTTGTAAAAGTTGGTTTAACAAAGGAGCATCTTGAGTCTTACCCTCAGTCTCTTTCTTCTGGAGAAATGAAGCGTATGGATATTGCAAGAGCCCTTACTGCAAAACCGGATATTCTTTTACTGGATGAACCGTTTGCACATATTGACTTTGATACCCGTCTGCATGTAATGAAAGTTATTTCTGACTATCTTGCAGTACACGCAACAATTTTAGTTGTTGTAACGCACGAAGATTTTGACTTAAGATACTTTGTTGAAAAAAATTACGACTTTCCTGAATTAGTAGGAATGTACGCAATTAAGAAATAATTTTTTTTACAGATTTTTTTTGTAAACTGTCCCCGGATTTGTCCGGGGTTTTTTTTATTTTTCATGGCTTTAAAATCTCTTACACAAAATTTCTTATGCCTTGAGGATTTAAGTAAAATGTGGCATACTCTCTTTTATGGAAAGCAGATCTATTTTTCAAAATATCAGTCCTTTGGACCATCGTTATTCATTGTCAGAAGCTTCAGTATTTGAAGGAGCAGTAAAATACATTTCAGAAGAAGCTTCTGTTCGTTCCTGTGCAAAATGTGAGGCCGCTCTTGTAAAAGCTCATCTTAAAGTACGCGGTCAGTTAACAGATGATTATGCAAAACTTCTTGATAAAGTGGCAGAAAATATTGACCCTCAGGAAGTTTATGCCGAAGAAGAAAAAACAAAGCACAATATTCGTGCTCTTGTAAATGTAATGAAAACAAAGGTTGATTCAAAAATCGGTCCTTTTATTCACCTGGGAGCAACTTCAGTAGATATTCTTGATACAGCTCTTTCCTGCCGTATGCGTGATGTAACAAAAAATGTTGTTCTTCCAGAATTAAAAAAACTTGAAAAAGCATTGTGTCAAATTGCAAAACGTGAATGCGATACTCCTCAGGTAGGACGTACTCATGGTCAGCATGCAGTTCCAATTACTTTTGGTTGGTCAATTGCAGAATTTGTTGCACGTCTTGGAAAATCAATTTTAAAGATAGAAGAATTAAGTAATGATCTTGTTGGAAAACTTGCAGGTCCTGTAGGTTCCTATAATGGTCCTTCAATGATTGTAAAAGATCCTGAAGAACTTGAACGTATTTATACAGACTTTTTAGGCTTAAAGCCAAGTGAATATTCAAATCAACTTGTTGAACCAGAACACGTTCTTCGTTTGCTTCTTGAAATGAATGTTGCTTTTGGAATTATTGCAAATCTTGCTGATGACTTAAGAAACTTGCAGCGAAGTGAAATAGGTGAAGTATTTGAATATTTTGCTTCGACACAAGTTGGTTCTTCTACAATGCCACAGAAGCGTAATCCATGGAACAGCGAACATGTTAAATCTTTGTGGAAGGCAATGTGTCCTCGTGTAATTACATTTTACATGGATCAGATTTCAGAACATCAGCGCGACCTTACAAATTCAGCAAGCCAGCGCTTTATTGCAGACTACGTTACAGGTTTTACAATGGCAGTTGCTAGAATGAATAGCGTTGTTCAGGGACTTCAGGCTGATCGTGAAAATATGGCTAAGAATCTTGAAAATGCAGGCGGTAAGGTAAGGGGAGGTGTTCTTGCTGAACCAGCTTACATTCTTCTTGGTGAAGCCGGATATAATGACGGACATGAAGTTATCAGAAAGATTACTCTCGAAGCTGAACAAACTGGAAAGACATTCTTTGAGGTTTTGAAAACTCATCAGAAGGAATACGCAGACATTACCAGTCAGCTTGAAAAACTTGGTATTGAAAATCCTGCAAACTTTTTTGAACATCCTGCAAACTACTGCGGACTTGCTGCAAAAAAATCAAAGCGTCTTGCAGAAAAATATGAAGAGTTAATCAAATAGCTTATGGCACGCTGGGAAAGTGAATATACAGCAGCCTTGATTGGTTGCGGAAGAATTGGATACAGTCTTGGTCTGGACAAAAAACGTGAACAGCCTGCAAGTCATACAATGGCACTTCAGGCAAATACGGCGATTCGTCTTGTCTGCGGATGCGATACTAATTCTCTTACACTTGACCAGTGGCATAAGGCAAATAAAAAATGTCAGGTTTATACCAATAGTGCAAATCTTTACGCAAGGCATAAACCTGAAATTATTGTAATTGCAGTAAATGAAAATGCTCATTTAAAAGAAACTCTTGATGCAATTGCAACAAATCCAAAACTTATAATTCTTGAAAAACCAGTAGCCTTAAATATGGCAGAAGCAATGTGCATAAAAGACGCTGCCCAAAGTCATAATGTTCCGATCCTTGTAAATCATGAAAGGCGTTTTTCGGACGATTACAATTTTGTAAAATCAATATTAGCAGAAATTGGTCCTTTGCAGAGTATAAATGCAAGTCTTTTTTCGGGTATGAGGGTTTTTTCAGAAAAAGAAGAAACTACAGGCAACTACAGCTTGCTTCACGATGGAACTCATTTAATTGATATAGTACTTTTTCTTCTAGAAGATGAAGAGGCTTCAACTGTTAAAAATTTAAATGAATTAAAAACAGCTAGTGGTTTGTTACAGGCAGCAAGTCTTTTTAAAACAAAAGAAAGATTATTAAATTCAATTTTGTATCATCCTGTAATTTCCGGACTTAAACGTGATGAAGAAAAAAATGTACGAAATTTAAGTGCCCATTACAAAACTCAAAAGTGTCCTGATGTTACAATTACAATTAACGGTTCATCAAAATATTTTGGTTTTGATATTGATATTCGCGGAAGTGAAGGTCGTATTTTGATTGGAAACGGATATTTTAAATTGTTCCGCCGCCAG
>CAZALL010000093.1:0-7136 GCA_964485955.1 uncultured Treponema sp.
TAAGTTTTGGCTGAACTTTCGCATTTTTTTTAGAAAGATTTTTTGTTTCTTCAATTGAATTATGAATATTTTCCTGTGCGGCTCTTTTATCCAATTCTTTAAAAAGAAGATTCATATGACGATCCGCTTCTGCAGTAACCTGTTTACAAGTTTTTATTCTGTCATCAATAAGATTTACATTTCTTTCGGCATTGCGGTTTATGTCAGCCATCATAAGATTTAATTCTTCACGAACTTCATTAATAATTTTTTCTGAAGAAAAAACTTTTCTAAACTTAACTGCAAATACAATCCACAGTATTAGATTTATAAAAATTAAAAGTGATGAAATTATAATAATCGAAAGATTCATTTTTCCGCCATTTAAATACAGATTTTTTTACCTGCTTATATCTATATGCTGTCCTAAAAGAGGATCTTCTATCTCCCACTCATCTTTTTTATTTTGAACAAAATTATGTTTTTCTTTTTTTTCTGAATCATTACCATTCTGCTCTTCCCCGGTATTTTTTCCGTCTGCCTTAACTTTTGTAGAAGAAGTTTCATTTTCTGTAGCGGGCATTACAATCTTTGCATTTTCCTTAGCCCGTTCAAGTCCATGAAGCTGAGACTGCACACTTAAGGATTGAGCCGTATTAAGTGCATTGGCATTAATTTGACCAGCTTTATCTATTTGAGAAAAAACAGTTGATAAATCAATGGGTTGTATAGCCATCAGGATCCTTTATCTTATCTACAGAAGCATTTGGTGCATACTTACCAGTATGGACAAAACCATTCTCAAAATAATAAGTTACACTCTTTTGATCAGCACGAACTTCATGCTTTTCATCGCGTATAAGAATTTTAACACCAGCATAAACAGTTCCGCTAGCATTAACTTTACCAACAACCTTAAGTTCACGCAGACGACTTTGAATATCCTGAATTTCTTTTACAATATCATCATTATGAGCTGAAATAGCATCACGTTGTTCCTTAAAACTTTGAAGGCTTTCTTGTTTTTCAAGAGAAAGTGAACGGCGAAGTTTTTTCTGATCTTCAAGAGTCGTAATATTTAATTCTATTTCTTCAAGTTCCCTCAAAAGTTTAATCTGTTCATCCTGAATTTCAAGCAGTCTCTGTTTTGCCTTAGGGTCATAACCTACTTCAAGAATAGTTTCGGCACCACCACCATTTGAACCTATATTTTTAGCAGTAATTTCTTCAGTTGCAAAAAGATGTCCACCCATAATCGTAGCTCGTTTACCAGTAAGCACAATCTTTTTCATTGCAGTAATCTGACTGTTTACAATGGAATCTTGAACAATTACACTGTCTTCTGCATGTACTGTTGTCTGCTCAATAAAGCGGGCCCATACACTTTTACCTGAATTAATTACACCTTCTTCACGACCACGCACACCGGAAGAAATAATAATATCTCCATCAGCAGTAAGAGTACAGTTTCCAACATTACCGTGAACTTCAATATTACCACTTGCCTTAACAGAAAATCCATCTTCAACAGAACCATGACATATAACAGTTCCATTAAAGTCAATATTACCGCTTTTTATATCAACATTATCAACTTCATAAATAGGTTCAACAGAAATTTTATCTCCAATAAGAAGTACCTGTCCGTTTACTGCAGCAATGATTGTTCTTCCATCTGAATCAAGTTTAACGTTTCTTCCAAGAGGAATTGGTATATCTTTTCCATTTTTGGCTTCAAGATAACGTCCAAATAAAGTCTTTCCGCCCTTACCTCTTTCTGGGAGCATTTTTGTTGCAAGTGGCTGTCCTTCAACAACATTCTGAATAAGATTTAATTCCTTAAAGTTTACCTGACCATTTTCTGCTTCCTTCATCTTAAGTTTAGAACGGTCTGTTTCAAAATTATATGCAATGTAAGCATCTTTACCGTCAACTGGTAGTACAGCAGAAGCTACTTCATACGGAATGTTAAATACTGGGTTATCAACAAAGTCTTGTATTTTCTTTTCATCAATACCGGCAACAACTCCCTGAGTTTGCAAGGCACGTTTAATTGCTTCAGGTGAAACATCAGAACCGCTCATCGAAGGAGCCGTAACAGTAATAGTCGCATGCATTTCATCACGGCTTATATCAACTGTCATAAGGGCATCACCTGCCGGCATATGTTTATATGTTCCGATTTCTATATACTGACCATTAGTTCCATTTTTAGCAGCTTTTTTAATTTCGTCGTTATCAAGGGATTCTGTATCAGATCTTTTTGCATTAGCAAGAATTTCACTTTCTTTAACAGCATGTCCTTTTCCTTCCGGATTAAGAACTTTAAGATAAATTGAAGAACCAAAATGTCTGATATAAAAAATACCATCACGATCCACAATTCTTTCTTCTTGAAATTCATCTTGCGAAGCAAACATGTCATTATTTTTCTGAGCCTGTTTTTTAGCAAGAATTTCTGCATTTTCATAAGCTCTAATCTGCCATGGCTTTTTCATCAGTCCCAGAATACCATGAGAACCTTTTTCTATTACTTCACATTCAAGATTATTTACATGACTGTTTAATTGAACAGCAGCATCTTCAAGTGCTTCATCCAAAGTATCTGCAATAACAACAACGGAATGTATTTCCTTATCGATTGCGAGACGTGCTTCAAGATCTGACCTGATAGATTCAAGCGTTACCATTTTTTACATAATACCCTTATGACGATTTGTAAGTTTTGCCCTTAAGCGAAGATTTGCTTTAGTGTGCAGTTGACTTATACGGCTTTCACTTACGTTAAGAACTTTACCAATTTCTTTAAATGTTAAATCTTCAAGATAGTAAAGAACAATTACCATTTTTTCATTCTTAGGAAGTTCATTAATTGCATCAATAATAACCTTGCGGATTTCTTCGCGTTCTACAATTACATCAGGATTTAATGAAGAAGGAGCTTCAATACTGTCACCTATTGACATATGATCACTATCATCGCCAGAATACCACACATCATTTAATGAAAGAACACTAGTTCCGCTTACCTTCATAATAGTCTGCTGATATTCACTTTCAGAAATACCCATTGCTTCTGCAATTTCTGCATCGTTTGCTGTACGCCCTAATTTTGCTTCAAGATCAACAATAGTGTCTTCAATTTCACGAGCCTTCTGTCTCACAGAACGTGGAATCCAGTCAAGTCCCCTCAATTCATCAAAAATAGCACCACGAATACGGGTAACTGCGTATGTTTTAAATTTAACTCCCTTATCCGGATCAAATTTCTGAATAGCATCTAAAAGGCCAAACTGACCAAAACCAACCAGATCATCAAATTCAACATTTTCAGGCATACCGGTGGAAACTTTACCTGCAACATATTTTACCAGATTCATATACTGACGGATAAATTTATCCCTAAGCACAGGAGATTTCGTTTTTTTATATTCCCGCCAAAGTTCTTCTTCTTTTTTTTCTTCTTCAGTAAGTGAAGTATTCATTTCCACACCCTTATTTATTTAATAGCGTTCGTATGGCTTTTGCCATTGTCTCAGCATCATGAGACTTTGCTTTTGAACCGTCAGGAAACTGAGCAGCCTTGCTATCGTCAACCTGACCTGCCATAGAAAAATCGCTGTCATTTATAAATCCACCGGAAGTATTAGTTGCTTTTGGAGTAAAGTCACCTAAATCCGGAAGTTCATCCAATGTTGCATTTACAGCATAATCTTCAGCTTTTGCATTTGTAATGCTTGCTCTATTTGCATTTGCAATTTCTTCTGCAGCATCATTTTCTACGGAAGAAACTTTATCTCCCTTTGATTCAAAAGGTTGAGATAAGTCTACAGGAACAAATTCTTCCTTAACAGAATTATTTTTTTTCTGTTCATTAAAAGCTATGCTGTTATCAGCGGATTTTTGTCCTAAAGAAGCACCTGTATTTGCTTCAGGAACAGAGGACATTCCGCCCGAGCTGAAAGAATCAGCTTTATTTTTTTCAATATGTATGTCATCTTTATTCATGACATGCTTATTGTTTTCTACACCAAAATCTAAATCTTCTCCGTCATCAGTAAGTCTTTCATCAGAGATTGTAATATCAATCTTTGAACCGCGTTCAGCTTTTTTTTCTGTAACACCCATATTTTCGCCGGAAGGAGAACTTACATCATCTGTTTCGTCATCCAGAAATTTTTCATAAAGAAAATAAAGTCCAGCAAAAACAAGACAAATTATAATTCCAAATATGAGACCACGCAGTAAAGAATGTCCAAACTTATGGGTAGAAATAACACTTATGAGAAAAGAAAAAATAAAACCTGCCGCAAAAGAAATTACAGCATGCTTAGGCTTTATCATAATTTACTCCAACACCCATTCTATAAGAGTAAGGCATATTTGCTTTATGGTCAAGTTTAGAATTATTCATGATTTATTTTTTTTACCTCCGCCAATAAACTTCTTAAGAAAGCTTGTAACACCGGAATCTTCATCAATATCTGTTTTTTCGATACGACCTACTATATGCTTAACACAAACTGCAGGTTTTGAAGTTGGATTTACAATCATAAATGGCTTTTGGCGAATTACAGAAGCCTGAACTACTGCATCTTCATAAACAAAACCAATATAATCCACTTTATAATTTAAGAACTGACCTACAATCGTAATAATTCGTTCAGAAATACGTTTTCCTTCATCAGCGGAATGAACACGGTTTACTAAAAGTTTTAAGTTTAATTCCCTATTTACAAGTTCTGTCGTAATAATTTTTATAATTCCGTAAGCATCTGTGATTGCAGTTGGTTCCGGAGTTGTAACTACATAAACTTCATCAGCGGCGGCAACAAACTGAAGTACATTATTTGCAATACCAGCACCTGTATCTATAATGATAATATCTGCATTACTCAAAGAAGCAAATTCTTTTGCAAAATATTCAAGTTCTTCAAGTGAAAGATTGGCAATTTTAGAAAATCCGTTTGCACCTGCAATAAATTTTATACCATATTCAGTATCAAGAATAATTTCACTCATTTTTTTCTGGTGATTAATTACCTGCATAAGGTTAAACTGAGGCACAATATTTAAAAGAACATTTACATTTGCCATGCCAAGATCACCATCAATAAGAATAACTTTTTTTCCTGTCTGAGCATATGCTATTGCCATATTTACCGCAATATTAGTCTTTCCAACACCGCCCTTACCACTTGTTATTGCAATAATTCTTGTTTTGTGTTCATCTTTTTTATCAGAATTTTTTGCATTCTTGCCTTTTGAATCCGACATAATCTTTTTAAGTTCTTTTGCCTGTTCTTCCATTTATATACTCCTGAATATTAGTCTTCATGCGTATTGTTAAATTTTTCTTCAATATGTTTTCTGTCTACAGTAAAATCCTGCAGATTTATTAAAAACTTTATTGGATTAGCTCTTTCTATAAAATGCGGAACCTGTTGCCCGTCTGTAATCCATGAAATACTTTTATTTTTTTCACTTAAAACGCTTATAATATTTCCAAAAGATGTTGTTTCATCAAATTTTGTAATAATAACACTATTATATCCAAACTGTTCATAATTATTTAAAATCCTTTCTATATCATTTGGCTTTGAACCCGCAGTAATAGCCAAATAAACATCAGGTTTTAATCCCGGCACTTCAAGGACGCCTCGCATCTTTCCAATATTTTCAAAATCATTTGGACTGTAACCACTTGTATCAATTAAAAGATAATCCAATCTTGCCTTATAATCATTAAATAAAGCTTTTACATCATCTGCAGTTTCTGCACGGTCAACGCTAATCTGCATGATTTCACCGTAATTCTTTAACTGAGCTTCAGCCCCTACACGCATTGTATCAATTGTAATAAGTTTTACAGACGGAAGCGGGAGTCCACTATCTCTTGCTTTTATAATAATATTTGCTGACATTTTTGCAATTGTAGTGGTTTTACCAACTCCTGTAGGGCCTACAATAACAATTACATGGGGAGATCGAGAAGTTTTTGGTTTTGAAATATTTATAGACTCACCTATCCAGTCAACAACCTGGGCTTGAACTTTATTAAAATCATCAAGTTCTTCAATGGAAAATTCCTTGCGTATTTTTTCCGTAATCATCGAAATATATGAATCTGTAAATTCATTTAATTTAAGTTTCTTTTGTATTTCCCTGATTGTTAGATGTTCTTCATTTAAATTTGAATTTTTTAACTTTTCAATTTCTCCAATAAGATCTTCTTTAAGTTTTGTCATCATCTGTTTTACCTGAACATTTGATGCAACCTGTGGATCTGAATTTTTTAAAATTGCATTTTTTGCAGCCATAAAAGCCTGAGCATCCGTCAAAGAAAGTTTTTTTTCATTCTGTACATTATTTTCTATACCAGAAGATTTTGATTCATTATTTTCATTTAAAAGTCTATACGAAATTTCAAGTACTTCTTTTTGACCAAAACCTAAAAAGCCACCTTTTAAAATTGTTTTTGAACTTACAATCTGATAATTTGAACCATATTTTTTCCAAAGACGGTCAACGATATCTTCTCTGGAAGGTCCTTCAATTTTATAAATAGTAGAAGCAACATTTTCGTTATACATCAATTAATTTCTCCAATAACTTCTGCCTTAATTTCCCTGCCTGCTGCAAGTAATTCGCTAGTTGCAATTACAGAAACTCCAGGACATCTGTCTGCTATTGCGTAGCGTACAATTGCCCTCACGTCTCCAGGACATAAAATTACAGGCATAATATTTTTTTCTTTTAAACTTGCAATCATTCCTGTTACTTTTTCTATAAAATTGTCGTAATCACTAGGTGTCATTGCAAGAATTGGATGACCGCCCATCTGATTCTGTCCATGTTCAAGAATGGTCTGAGAAAGCTGCTGAGAAAGTGTTATGAGGCGAAGCGTTTTAGTTTCATCACAGTACTGAAGACATATCTGTTTTCCCAAAGCATCACGAACTTTCTGTGTAAGTATCCATATATCTTTTGTTACAGTACCGTAATCTGCGAGTGTTTCAAGAATTGTTTCAAGATTACGGATGCTAACTCTTTCTTCAAGAAGATTCTTTAAAATCTGTTCAATCTGACCGTAAGTAAAATGTGCATCTCCCTGAAGAACCTCATTAACTACAACAGGCTTCTTTTCTTTAAGTTTT
>CAZALL010000094.1:0-7103 GCA_964485955.1 uncultured Treponema sp.
TACTCCGACACTTATGGATATAGACATAAATGATCATGTAAATCATACAGTTTATGTTCATTGGATTTTATCTTGGCTTCCAAAAGAACTTGTAAGGTCAAAGAGTGTACATGTTCTTGAAACTCATTTTATTAACAGTGCAATGTATGGAGATAAACTTGTAGTAAAAAGTGCAAGGGTAGAAACTAACACTGCTGAAGTTGATGTTAATGAAGGGGACATTACTTATGTTCATTCAGTTGTGAGGGTAAGTGATGGAACTGAAATGTTCAGGGCAAAAACTGTCTGGCGCGATACTTCTTTGATGTCAAGAAAATTAAAAGTATAAGGCATCTGTTAAAAGGGGCAGGCTTGAGAAATTTATATTCTTCTGTCATTTCGCCCCTATGCGAACTTGTCAAAAACTGATAAATTCAGCACGAGAGACAGTTATTATTTTTATTGAAGTACAGTACCTGAAATATTACGTACTCCGTTCATAAAATCTTTGTAAAGCATAGTTTTTTTACCTTGCAGTTGAAGTTCTTGAGCGACAAGAATTCCTTCTGTACAGGCTATTAAGACGCCGTATTTTTTATTCATGCCGATAAATGTTCCTGGAGTAAATGTTTTTTTTTCTACCGGTGGAACGCAGTCTTTTAATAATTCTTCATCATTTATACCAAGCTTTTGGGCTGTTGTTGCTTTAATAATTTTTAATGTCTGTCCGTTAAAATCTGTATAAGAAGAAGGCCATGGTGTATAGGCACGGATTTTTGCATCAATTTCCATGGCACTGGAAGTCCAGTTTATTTTACCGTCTTCTTTTTTTATCATCTGACAGTAACTTGCTTGTCCCGTTTGGGCTTTTGATGGTGGAAGCTGATTGTCTCTAGCTGTTTGTGAAAGAATTTCTATCAGGGCATCTGCACCAGAGATGGCAAATTCATTAAGTAAAGATTCTGCTGTTTCTGTTTTATCTAATGTTCTTTTTTGTACACAAAGCAAATTGCCTTCATCGCATGCTAAAGAAATTTCTTGAATGGAAAAACCTGTTTCTTCATCCATATTTAAAATTGCAGAATTAACTGGAGTTGCTCCTCTGTATTTTGGTAATAGAGAAGGATGTAGATTAATTGCACCTGTTTTAAAAAGAGATAAAAATTTTGGTCCAAAAATATGTCCGTAAGCAAAACATACAAGTAAATCTGCATTAAGAGAAGCTATTTGATTTCTGCATGACTCATCTAAATGTTCTGGAGTAAAAATTGCAATCTGTTCATTGTTATTTTTATTCCATTCTTGTGTTGTAAGACCAACTTCAGTTGCAATAAGTTCTTTATGGCGACCTTTTGCACTTGGCGGATTTGTAAGAATTCCGACTACTTTAAAATTATTTTTTTGCTGAACTTCAAGAATTTTTTTTAATGTAAGAGAAGATGCATAGGGGCTTCCTGCATAAATTACTTTTAACATCATTTACCCTTTGCTGCAAGTTTAGCCTGCAGACTTGCTTTTTTTGCGGCTTTTTTAGCAGCTTTTTTTGCGGCATTTTCTGCACGTTTTTTAAAAGTTGCTTCAGTTTTTTCTTTAAATGATTTGTCTCCGCGGTCAATGTATAAGGTTCCATCGAGATGATCGTATTCATGCTGAATTATGCGGGCAAGCAATCCGTCTGCATCAAGATTAAAATGCTTTCCGTTTTCGTCCATGGCACTTACACTTACTTTTAAAGGACGTATAATTTCTTCATAAACACCAGGAATTGAAAGACATCCTTCTTCGTAAGGTCCAGTTTCTTCTGAAGTCTTTATAATCTGAGGGTTAACAAAAACACGGCGTACATCATCGTCTGCTATTACAACAAAAAATCTTTTTGAAAGTCCAATCTGAGGGGCGGCAAGACCAACTCCGTTTGCACTGATCATAGTTTCAAACATTTCATTGCAGATGGAACGAAAATCATCATTTATTTCGTCAGTATTTACATTCTGACAAACCTGTCTTAAAACTTCTTCACCTAGTTTACATATTCTCATTTTATTTTCCTCGATTTAATTTAAAAAACATTTTTAAAATATTTTTTATTTAGAAGTGTCTTTTATTCTCAAACGGGCAGCATTAGCGTGAGCCGCAAGTCCTTCTGCATCTCCCAGGCATGCAGCAGCTTTTGCAGATTTTTGAACACCATCTTTATTAAGCTCTGTACGGAGGGTAGTTACAGTTTTTAAGAAGACTCTTACAGAAAGTCCTCCTGTAAAACGAGCAGAACCACTTGTAGGTAAAGTGTGATTTAATCCTGCTGCATAATCGCCAAATACTTCGGCAGCTCCGTGTCCTATAAAAAGTGAACCGTAATTATGAACAAGGGATAAAACTTTATCTCTTGCATTTCCTTTGTCCATTGCAAGTTCAAGATGTTCTGGTGCTTTGCGGTTTGCAAAATCTGCAGCTTCTTCAAGAGAAGTTGTTACAATTATTCTTCCGCAGTTATTAATGCTTTCTCTGGCAGTTGCTTTTGTTGGCAGAGTTTCAAGTTGTTTTTCAATTTCATTTTTTACTTTTTCTGCAAGTGACATGCTTGGAGTTGCAAGTACCGGTTGGGCAACAATGTCATGTTCTGCCTGTGCAAGTAAATCTGCAGCTACCCAGACAGGATCTGCAGTGTCATCTGCGATTATAAAAACTTCTGTAGGACCTGCAACCATGTCAATTCCTACCTGACCGTAAACAAGTTTTTTTGCTTCAGCAACAAATTTATTTCCAGGACCGACAATTACATCGCATTTAGGAATAGACTGAGTACCAAATGCCAGTGCACCAATAGCCTGAGAGCCACCGCAAGCAAATGCTTTTGTTACTCCACAGATATATGCTGCAGCAAGAATATTTTCATCAGCATAAGGCTTTCCGCCGACAAAAGGTTTACCGCTGATACCGAGCCCTTTTTTTTCTGCCTCAGCCTTATCATCCGGATGAACTCTAGGTGGTGTACATAAAATTATTTCTTTTACGCCAGCTGCAACTGCAGGTGTTACAGTCATTACGACGGTAGAAACAAGAGGAAATCTTCCTGCCGGAACGTAAACTCCTGCTCTTTCTACAGCAATATTTTTTTGTCCTGTATATAAACCTTCTTCAAGTTCAATTTCAAAATCGTTAAAAGATTCACGCTGTTTTTTTGCAAAACGCAGGGCTAAGTCACGCGAATAGCACAGGGAATTGTAGAGCTCTGGATTATTTTTCTGCATTTTTAAGGCACATGCTTTTAATTCATCCAAAGGAATTTCTAGACTTGAAGGAGATGAAAGATCAAACTGTTCTCCATATTTTTTTAGTGCAGCATCACCGTTTTTACAGACATCTTTTAAAACATCTTTTACAAGATCAATTGACTGTCCAAAATTACGACCGCAAAAAAAATCTTTTTCTACTTCACTGGATTTTTGAATCTTTATCATATTTTCCTCACCTGATTTTTTACTAAATGAATTGCATTTTTTTTAAGACATCACAGTTCTTAAATTATTTTTTATGCCTCTTATCAAGTTCGTTGTAAACATCCTGCCATGTAACTTTTTCCTTGTACATTAAAACGCTTACAAAATAGAGCAGGTCTGCCGCTTCCCAGATAACTTCATCTTTTCCCTGGGCTTCACAAATTTCTTCTGCTTCTTCTTCGACTTTTTCACGAACACGTTTGTCATTTAAAGTTGCTGTATAACTTCCGGGACGAGGGTTTGCAAATCGTTCAGCAATTGTTGCATAAAGACGCTCTAAAGTTGAACGTTCATCTGCTTCACTGGAAAAACAAGTCCAACTACCAGTATGACATGCTCCTCCGTGTGGAATTACAGTTGCAAGAACAGTATCTCTGTCACAGTCAGCACGGAGTTTTATAACTTCAAGAAAGTGTCCGCTTGTTTCGCCTTTTGTCCACAGTACATTTCTTGTACGGCTAAAGAATGTAAGTTTTCCACTTTCAAAAGTTTTTTCAAATGCATCTTTGTTTGAATAACCCATCATCAAAACTTCACCATTTACACTCTGGGCTATTACAGGAATCATTCCATCGACTTTCTTAAAATTAAGACAGCCTATAAAAGAATCTTTTAGGGAAACTTTTCCAGTATACAAAGCCATTCCTAGTTGAACATCGCAGCCAATATTTTCAAGTTCAATAATCTGTTCTAAAGAATTTACACCGCCTGCTGCAACTACCCTGCACGAAACTGCCTGCCTTAATGCTTTACATGCTTCCATGTCAGTTCCCTGCATACAGCCTTCTTTTTCTACACATGTAAATAAAAGTTCACTTGCATATTTTTCTGCTTCGCGGGCACCTTCAATAAGTGAAACATTAATGCTTTGAGTCCAGCCTTTGACTGCAATTTTTCCGTTAATTGAATCAACTGAAATTATAATGCGCTGCTTACCAATAGCTTGTACAAGTTCATCTAAGAAAGTTGTATTTAAAATACTTTCGCCTTCTTTTTTTTCACTGTTCCATGCAGCAGAACCAATAATTACTTTTTCGGCACCAAGTGAAATTAATTCTTTTGCTTTTTTAACGTCGCGTATTCCACCGCCAACACGAACATTTCCTTTTCTTAAAAGAGATTTTAAAAGCTGCGTGTTTTGTGTGTTTCCTTTTGAATCAACATTGCCTAAAGCCGCATCTAAATCAATTACTGCAACTTCGCCATATTTATTAAATTCAGAAATTAAATTATCTGCATCATCGCGTTCAAGGACTAAATCCTTACCATTTTTAAGCTGAACTACGTGTCCGCCTTTTAAATCTATAGAAGAAATTACCATGTGCACATACTAGCAGAAAATGTAAACTGTAGCAATTAAGGACATTAATTTGAATGTCTTGAGAAAAAGCTTAAAATCCGCTAGACTCTTTTGAAATTTGTTTTTTGGGGACTAAAATGGCATTAACTTTAGATAAAATGCGTAATATCGGAATCATTGCCCACATTGATGCAGGAAAAACTACTACTACAGAAAGAATTCTTTATTACAGCGGAAAGATTCATAAGATTGGTGAAATAGACAACGGTCAGGCAACTATGGACTTTATGCAGCAGGAACAGGAACGCGGAATTACAATTGCATCTGCTGCTATTACAACACAATGGAAAGGACATCAGATAAATATTATTGACACTCCGGGACATGTTGACTTTACAGCCGAAGTTGAACGTTCTCTTCGCGTACTTGATGGAGCAGTTGCTGTTATTTGTGCAGTTGGATGGGTTCAGCCTCAGACAGAAACAGTGTGGCGGCAGGCAGACAGTTTTAAAGTTCCGCGCATTTGTTTTGTAAATAAAATGGACAGAGTAGGGGCCGATTTTTTTGGTGCCATGAACGATGTCAAGGAAAAGTTTAAAGTTGATGTAGTTCCTCTTGAAGTGCCTCTTGGTTCTGGAGCAGATTTTGACGGTGTAATTGATCTTCTCAATATGAAAGAAATTCACTGGGATGCAGAGTCAGAAGGTGAAAAATTTACGGTTAGTGAAATTGCAGATGCAAATAAGGCACTAGCAGAAGAATGGCATGAAAAATTAATTGATGCAGTTGCTTCGGGCGATGATGAAATAGGGGAACTTTATCTTGAAGGAAAAGAAATTCCTTTAGATATGTTAAAAAATGCAATTCGCAAGGGAACTATTGCAAGAACATTTGTTCCATTTCTCTGCGGTTCAAGTCGTCATAACCAGGGTGTTCAGCCTTTAATTGATGCAATTGTTGATTATCTTCCTTGCCCTTCAGATATTCCTCCGGCAGAAGGTATTCTTGTAAAAAAAGATAAGGAAGAAAAAGTTGAAGTTATCTGTGATCCGTCTTCTTCTACAGCAATAGGATATGTTTTTAAAATTCAGTATGACAGGGAAGCAGGAAATCTTTGTTTTGTAAGAGTTTATTCTGGAAAAATTACTTCAGGCATTCAGATATATAATGTTGGAAAAAAGAAGCGTGAACGTGTAAACAGAATTTTGCGTGTAAATGCAAATCATATGGAACAGGTAGACAGCGTAAGTGCCGGAGACATTGCTGTTATTGTAGGATTTAAACTTGCTCAGACAGGAGATACAATTGGCAGTGAAGGAAGGCCAATTCTTCTTGAAAATCTTAAGTTTCCAGAGCCTGTAATTTCTGTTGCAATTGAACCTGAAACTATGAGTGACCGTGATAAACTTAAGGATACGCTTGAAATTTTAAGCCATGAAGACCCTACATTTACAAGCCGTGATGACAGCGAAACAGGTCAGCTTGTAATTAGCGGAATGGGTGAACTTCACCTTGATGTTCTTGTTACTAGAATTCGTGATGATTTTAAAGTTCAGTGCAGGGTTGGTGCTCCTCAGGTTACTTATAGGGAATCAATTTCTTCTAGTGCAGATTATACTGAAGAATACAGCAGAACTCTTGGCGGTAAGGAAATGACAGCATGTCTTACTCTTCATGCAGAGCCTAGGGAAACTGGCAGTGGTAATCTTTATACATGTGCTGTTAAAAATGCAGAAGTTCCGGAAGAAATTTTTGATGCAGTTAAAAACAGTATAGAAAACAGTTTTGCTTCTGGTATTCAGATGGGGTATCCTTGTACGGATATTGCAATTACTCTTACTGATATGAAGTATGATGAACTTACTTCGACTACATTTGCTTTTGAAGCTGCTGCGGCACAGGCATTTGATGAAGTATGTAAAAAGGCTGGTCCTCAGATGCTTGAGCCTGTTATGGCTGTTGATATTGTAAGTCCTAATGAGTTTGTAGGGGATGCAATGAGTCAGATTACCCAGCGTGGCGGAATTATTTCCAGTATGGAAGATAAACCGGGTGGAAGCATTGTTTATGCACAAGCCCCTATGGCAGCTATGTTTGGTTTTAGTACGACACTTCGCTCTGTAACACAGGGACGTGCAAGTTTTAGTATGGTATTTAGTCATTTTCAGAAAAAGACAAGTCGTTAAATTTTATTAAAAAAAATTAAGTTTTTATTAATAAAGCTATTGACCAAAAAATTGTGATTTGATATATTCATCATACAAATTACGCGGGGATGGTGGAATTGGTAGACACGCTAGCTTGAGGTGCTAGTGGCGCGAGCT
>CAZALL010000095.1:0-7096 GCA_964485955.1 uncultured Treponema sp.
AGCCACTTATAAAAATTTTTATGTCTTCGTTTTGTCTTAATTCTAATGCAAGTTCAAGAGCTGCAAGTCCAACACTTCCCATTGGTGGCATACAGGAAGGAATTATTTTTTCTTCTTCAAGTTTTTCTAAAAATGTGGAAGAAGCATATTTTGTTGAAAAATAAACAGTCTTTGAATTAAGAATGTCTCTTATTTGTGGTCTTGAGGAAATGTCGCAGAATAAAGTTATTTTGGAATCTTTTGCACAGTAAAATGCTTTTTCAATTGCTTTTTGACATTCAAGGCTTACAACTGCATCAGGAAATATATTGTTTGATAAAAAACATGGAAGAGCTGCATCTACTGCCAGAATGTATAATTTATTGCGGAAGGTAGAGTTTTTTATCTGTTTAATAAAATTATCAAGACTTTCTCCTGCTCCACAGACAATGATAGTTTTGCCAATAGTTTTTTTATTTTCCTCAAGAGTTGAACTTAAAGGAATCATGCAGAGATTCTTAAAAATATTTCTTGAATAAAGCCTGCCTAATTTTACAAGAGTTATTCTGTTTTTCCAGAACTGTGCTATGTAATCCTGAAATACTTTTGTTATTTCTGAATAATAATCCAGGTTAAACTGAATACCTGCAGAAAAATCAAGGCGGATGGCACGTTTAAAAATTCCAGATGAAATATTTTTTTCTAAAAAAGAATTTATTTCGTTACTTTTAAGAAGATAAAGAGGAAGCTGTCCTTGCAAAGAAAAATTTTTTGACATGTCACAAAGAGTTTTTTGTGAAAGGGTAAAAAGTTTTTCATCTTTTTCAAAAGCTACAATAATTGAATTGGAAGGAAGTTTTTTTAGTAAGTCTTCAAGACCGTACCAGAGGCAAGGAGACATTACA
Source organism: uncultured Treponema sp. (assembly GCA_964485955.1). Lineage (GTDB taxonomy): Bacteria > Spirochaetota > Spirochaetia > Treponematales > Treponemataceae > Treponema_D. The sequence goes on from CAZALL010000095.1 coordinate 885, forward strand.
AGAACAATAGTTCCTTCAAGAAGTTTTGTTTTTTCTACAAGAGATTTTATTGACCGCTGGGGATCGTATTTTGAATATAAAAAGCGGTCTTTGTATTGGACTGTATGTAAAATTAAAGAGCCCTGAGTGACATTAAGCAATCGGGGCTCTTCATCAAAATTACTGGTTTGCAAATGCTTTTGCAAATACTGCATCAAAATTATTTACAACGTGGTTTTCATCAGAAATAAGATTTTCCTGATATTCGTTGATGTCATTTCTTCTGATAGATTTTGCAATGCTGTCTGAATTACCTTTATCTGCTTTTGTACTTGCTGTGCATCTAAGTACAATTACGCTTGAAGAAGTAACAAGTGGTTCTGAAATCTGACCAACTTTAAGAGAAAAAGCTTTTTCAAGAAGATTTACATCAGATGCAATTGAAGAAAGTTCAGATGGAATGGTCTTGTTGAGAAGAGAGTTATTTGCACAGTTAAGAGGAACATTTTCTACATTTGTAACTGTAACTAAAGAAGAACCTTTACTTGCAACTTTTAGTGAAGAAGATGTTTTTTCTGCAAGATCTTTTGCCTGTGCCATAAAGTAGTCTTCAATACGTCCTGCTTCATTTTCTTTAATGTAAGATTTAATTGCTTCAAGTACAACTTCATCAGTAAAGTCAGGAGTTTTACCTTCTCCGTTTTTTGTAAAGATAGAATAAGTTGTTGAACCGTACTGTGTTGTTTTAATTACAGAAGAATATTCTCCGTCTGCAAGGGCTACAATATTTGTAATGTCGTTGTCATCTTCAAGAATGTCTGCAATCTGGAAGCGCAGGTTGTTTCTAAGTTTTCCATCTGTGTCAGTATAGAATTTCTGTGATTTTTCAAGAACGGCAGTATCAAATGTAAGTTCACCGCTTTTAAGCTGTTTTAAGATTTCTTTTGCTTCTTTTTCTGTTGTAACAGTAACTGCAGAAAGATCATAGCTCATAAAGAGTTCTGCGTTTTCGCGACCAAATGCAACTGCTTCAGAAGTTGGGTAGTCATTTTTATTGAATGTAGCAACTTCAAAACTGCGGTTTTCCTGGCTCATGTCTGCAATAAATTCAGCTTCTATAGAATTGTCTTTAAGACCGTAAAGGCTGTGAGAACCAAGTTCAAGTTTATCGCCTTCTGTTGAATATCCCTGAATGTAATTTTTAATAATTCCAAAATCATAGAATGGCTGTGTTTCTCCAAAAATATCTACATTAAAGCGGTTGTAAATAAGAGCTTCTGAAATTTTGCGTTTCTGATCTGCTACAACCTGATCATCTGTTTGATTAAAAAGTTTTTTGTTAAATGAACCGTCAATTGTATAAAGCGGAAGAAGTTCACGGTTTACAGCACTTTCTGGAACAACATAGCCACTTTTTGTTACAGCATTTTTTAATGCCATGTGGTTTATTGTTGTTTTAAATGCTCCGTCATAAACATAATATATGAATGAAGGATTTTGAGTGTTGTTGCCCAGCATGTTTGCAATCTGAGTAACATTTGTGTCAAATTCCGAACCTGGCTTGTTTGTAATAGCCCTGTTGTCGTATTTTCCAAAGTCAAGTGTGTTTTTGCTGCTTGATATAGAAGAGAATACTTCAGTTCCGAAGCCAAATACAACGAAAGTGAAGATTGAAATAATAAGGATTATAAGAGATCCTATGAATACAAACTGTTTTTTCATAAAATAGTCCTTTCAATTTATTGATTTTAATAGTGGACAATTTTATCATGCACTATTTTTACTGTCAACAAGAGTAACCCTTCCTTTGCCCTTGAAATAAAAGGTGTTTTAAAATAAATTGAAGTTTATGAAAAATAAAATTTTCTTAAATAATGGATGGCTTTATACAAATCAATTTGATTCTTCTATTTTGACAGGAAAATATTCCGGAAAACTGGAAAAAGTCCGTCTACCGCATACAACGGCAATTACTCCATTTAATAATTTTAGTGAAAAGATTTATCAGACAGTCTGTGCTTATATTACGACTTTTGCAAGTCAAGCTGATTGGAAGGGAAAAAAGGTTTTAATTACATTTGAAGGTTCTGCCCATGAAACTGAAGTTTTTGTAAACGGAAAATCTGTTGGCATACACCGTTGCGGTTATACAGCTTTTACTTTTGATATTACAAAATATCTGTTTTCTGGTACAAAGAAAAATACTCTTGTAGTAAAAGTTGACAGCCGCGAAACTTTAGATATACCGCCTTTTGGAAACGTAATAGATTACATGACTTTTGGCGGAATTTACCGTGATGTTTATCTTGAAATAAAAAATCCTGTTTATATTGAAAATGTTGCAGTTTCAACTAAGTCAAATCATTTTATGTCAACTGTAACATTAAATACTGCTTTAAACACTGAAGGCTATACAATTCAGCAGAAGATTACCGGCTGGAAAACACCAAATGCAAGTCCTTCAGCAGAAGTTGTAACAGGTATTACAAATGCAAAAGTTCTTACGGCAGCAAATGCAGCTCCCGTTCAGGCATGGTCTTTGGAAAACCCGGCTCTTTATCTTCTTACAACAGAATTAGTTGATGCAAAAGGAAAAATTGTTGACGTAAATACAGTGCGTTTTGGCTTCCGTGACATTCGTCTTGATGACAGTGGCTTTTATCTTAACAATAAAAAAATAAAATTACGCGGATTAAACCGTCATCAAAGCTGGCCTTATGTGGGTTATGCAATGCCAAAAAATATGCAGTATGATGATGCAGAAATTTTAAAGTTTGAATTAGGTTTAAATGCAGTCAGAACAAGTCACTATCCGCAGAGTCATTATTTTCTTGACCGCTGTGATGAAATAGGGCTTCTTGTGTTTACAGAAATTCCAGGCTGGCAGTATATAGGCGGCCCTGAGTGGAAAGAACAGTGTGTTAAAAATACTGTTGATATGGTAAGTCAGTATAGAAATCATCCAAGCATTTTTATGTGGGGAACAAGAATAAATGAAAGTGCAGATGATGACAGTCTTTATGAACTTACAAACGGACTTGTAAAAAGACTTGATTTAAGCCGTCCTACAAGCGGAGTACGTGCAATTAAATTTAGTAGATTATTTGAAGACGTATATTCTTATAACGATTTTTCTCACACTGGAAAAAACAAGGGAATTCTTGAAAAAGAAAAAGTAACTGACATACAAAAATGCGGATATTTTATTTCTGAATATAACGGTCATATGTTTCCTACAAAGTCTTTTGATGATGAAAAACACAGAACAGAGCAGGCTCAAAGACATGCCAGTGTATTAAATGCAGTCGCTGGGGATGAAAAAGTTGCAGGTTCTACTGGCTGGTGTGCATTTGATTATAATACTCATAAAGAATTTGGAAGCGGAGACAGAATCTGCTATCACGGCGTAATGGATATGTTCCGTAATCCAAAAATTGCTGCAAGTGTTTATAAAAGTCAGCAGGAAGCAGATATAGTTGGTGATGTACTGGATGTTTCTTCTTCAATGGATATTGGGGAATATGCTGCATGTAATCGCGGGCCTGTATGGATTTTTACTAATTGCGACAGTGTAAAACTTTTTGTAAATAATATTTTTATAAAACAGTTTACAAAGGAAGATTCTCCTTACAAAAATTTACCCCATGGACCAATTTTAATTGACGACTACATTGGTTCAAGACTTGTAAATGAAGATCACATACCGGCAGAATATGCTGAAGATGTAAAAGCTTCTTTTAAGGCTGTGCAGAAATATGGTGAAGATAACCTTCCGCTAAAAGAAAAACTTCGTTTGTTAAAACTTTTTGTTCATAAAGTGGGAACGAGAGAAACATATGAAAAACTTTTTCAAAAATATGTAAATAACTGGGGTGATCAAAATGCAACTTTCCGCTTTGAAGGCTGCAGGGAAGGAAAGGTTGTAAAGACTCTTGTAAAAACTCCAGGTCATCAGCTGATTATAAATGCAACAAGCAAAACAGATGTCTTAGTTGAATCAAATTCATATGATGTTCTTGCAGTTCATTTTACGGCTCTTGATGAAAATGGAAATCTGCAGTCTTACTATCAGGAAGCTTTATCCCTTGAAGTTGAAGGACCAGTTGAAATTATAGGACCAAAAATTGTTTCGCTTAAAGGCGGAATGGCTGGCACTTACATAAAATCAACTGGCAGTGCAGGAAAGGCGACTTTGTATATAACCGACTGTGACGGAAACCAAAGCCGTATGTTTTTTACTGTAAAAGTTCAGAAAGTTTAGATTTACTCTTTGTTTTCTGACATCCATTCTTTCCAGGCTTTTTTTGCAGCAGTCTTGTATTTTTTCTTTGCACTGTCGCTTAAAAAGCCTGCATCAAATGAATTTAAAATCAATTGTAAAATTTCATCCAGCGTAAAATTTAGTTTTTTATAGAGATTGTAATATTCGTCATTAACAGAAACTCCAAAGAATGTAGGATCGTCAGAGTTGATTGTTATAAACACTCCCTGGTCAAAAAGAAAACGTACAGGATGTTCTTCCATACGGTTTACAATTTTTTTAGTAAATGTATTGCTTGTAGGACAGATTTCAAGAGGTGTTTTGTTTTCTGAAAGTTTTTTTATCAATGCTTTGTCAGTGCTGCATGTAATTCCGTGACCAATGCGTTCAGCTTTTAAAAGATTAAGGGCATCTTTTATTGATGAAGAATCTACATCTTCACCAGCATGTGCAACTACATGAAGTCCTGCTTTTCTTGCTTTTGCAAATACTTTTTTATATTCCTTTGCAGGCCCCTTTGCTTCATCTCCGCCCAGACCAATTCCTATTATGTAAGGATTGTTTTCTTTAAGTATGAGGTCAAGATTTTTCATTGCGTTTTCTTCACCAAAAGTGCGGCTTACGTCAATTAAAAGTCTTATTTTTCTTCCTGTAGATTTTTCAATGCGTTCAATTTCACCGCTTACAGTTTCCATCATCTGATGAAAGTCAAAACCTTTTCTTAAAAAAGCTGTAGGACTAAAAAATGTTTCGCACCAGACAATATTATTTTTTACAAGATAGTTTTCAAGGTCTTTGAATATAAGTTTAAAATCTTTTGTTTCTGTAAGGAATGACTGAATTTTTATAAAAGATTGGATAAAGCCCGAAAGATTTTCATAGGAAAATAAAGCTTTAAGTTCATCATCAGACATAGCTTTGCCAGATGATTTTTTATAAAGTTTTTTTACAGTAGCACGGCTTATAACTGCCTCACTGTGTATGTGAATTTCAGCCTTAGGAACAGACTGTAAAAGTGAATAAAATTTTTTCTTTTCCATAATATTCTCGATTATATCACCAATAAATCTAATTTCAAGAACATTTTTTCTTATTGACTTTTAAATTTTCTTACTGTAGTTTGAATAAAATTATTAAATTAAGGAATTTATATGTCTAAAAAACTTTATGTTGGAAACTTAGCTTATGTAACTACAGAAGATACTTTAAAAGAAATTTTTTCTCAGTATGGAGAAGTAATTTCTGCTACTGTAATTAAAGATCGGGATACTCAAAAATCAAAGGGATTTGGTTTTGTTGAACTTGCAGATGACAGTGCTGCAAAAGATGCAATCAGTTCATTATCGGGTAGGGAAGTTGACGGTCGTAAAATTCGTGTAAATGAAGCAGAAGAAAAAGCTCCTCGCAGAATAAAAACTTTTTAATGAAAATTTAAGAGAAATTTAAAAAATAAAATTTGACAGCTTATAAAAGTGGACTTACAATTCTTAGGGGATTTTCAATCTTATTTTAAGAAATGTGAGGCCACTTATGAAAAAGTTTTTTCCTACAGTCATGACGGCTGTACTTTTAGTGTTCTGTGCTTGTTCTCATGAAATTCTGCAGAATTCAGGAAGGTACGGTTCATTAAGCGTTATACCGCAGGCAAGATATTTGTCTTCTGATGAAATTGCCAGGGCAAAAGTAAATGTCTATGGTAGCGACATGGAAACTGTTACTGAAGAAGATGTAAGTGTTTCAGCAGGTAAAGCAAGTACTAAGATTGAAAATATTCCTATAGGTAAAAATCGTGTAATCGAAGTTATAGGATATAAAGATAAAGAGTGTTCTGTTGAAGGAAAAAGACTTTATCATGTAATGGATATCCTTGCAGGCGAAAATACCTGTACAATCACAGATGGCTCTGATTCTGCAAAGGGAAAAGCATATTTATCCCTTTTAAATGCTGGCGTAAACATTACAGATGTTGATT
>CAZALL010000096.1:0-6983 GCA_964485955.1 uncultured Treponema sp.
TGAAAAGAATACTTTGTTTGCTTGCTTTTTGTCTAGTGATTAAAAGTTCACTTTTTGCTGAAGACAAGACAATTGTTTTGGGTGGCGAAAAGGGTTGGCCTTCTTTTTCTTCTTCAGAAAGAATTACTAAAGGAAAAGGAAAATATGGTTATGACTGTATTGAACTGGATACAAACCATCGCGTGGCTGATGAAAATACAGATTTACTTTTAAGTTTTGAAGATAAAATTTGTGATGATACAAATAACTATTCTGTTGTAGAAAATAAAATGCTTCGTACAACAATGAGCATAATGGGTAAACAGGCAGGTCTTAGTCGTGGAACTGGGGGAATTCGCCTGGCAGGTAAGAGCGGAACTTTGTTTGGAACAAGAGGAAATACAGGTTCATTTACGATTGAATTTTGGCTTAGACCTTCAATTGCTGAAAATGGAGAAATTGTTTTTTCATGGCGTTCTTCAAGAACAGTTGCCTCATATCCGCTTTACCAGATGATTAGTGCAAGTTTTTTAAAAAATCATCTTGAATGGAAATTTACAAATGTCTTTGACGGTTATACAGACAATGGTGGCGAAATAACTCTTACAAGTTACAGAACAATTATTCCAGACGTGTGGACCCATCATCAGATTAGTTTTAATGACGAAACAGGTTTACTTGAATATAGAATTGATTCCCGCCTTGAAGCATTAACTTATGTAACAAGCAACAAACGCGAAAGGGGAGGTTCAATTTATTATCCTCAGCTGGGTGTTGTTGCAGATATTTTAATTTGTCCGGAATATACAGGCAGCATTGATGATTTTAGAATTATCCGTTGTGTAAATGATGATTCAAATGTTGAATTAAATTACGACACATACAGTAAGAAGGGTGGACGTTTTGTAAGTGAGCCTTTTTTAGTTGCCCATGGTTCTATTTTAAAAAGTCTTGAAGCTTTTGCAGATATTCCGCCAGAGACTGCAGTAAATTATTTTGTCAGAAGCGGAGATAATTTTTATAATTGGACACAGGATTATCCTGCCTGGGTAGCGGTAGAAAATGGTGAAGAAATAGAAAACGTTCAAGGAATGTATTTCCAGGTAGCTTGTGATTTATATCCAGATGGCGGTGGTTCTAACACTCCAAAGGTTACGCAGATAAAATTAAATTATACGGAAGTTTCTCTGCCCTTACCTCCATTTAAGGTTTATGCAAAAGCTGGTAACTCACAGGTAAAATTAAACTGGTCTTATTCTGTGGATGATACAAGTGGCGGTTACTATGTTTATTATGGGGAGAGACCTGGTGAATATTTAGGACGTGAAGCAGTGGAAGGTCAGTCTCCTATAAAAGCAGGCAATACTTCTTCCATAACATTAAATGGACTTGAAAACGGAAAAATTTATTATTTTGCAGTTTCATCATATTCAAAATTTGACAGTACAATTACAGGACCTCTTTCTAAAGAAGTAAGTGCCCGGCCTTTGCGCTCTCAAAAAGACAGTCAGCAGTAAGGAGAAAAGATTATGTCTGATACAATGCAGAACAATTTAATGTTACAGAGGGCAAAGTCGGCAGTTCTTTCAAGAGATTTTACTCTGGCGGCAAGACTTTATAATGGACTTGTACAAAATGATCCGGATAATGTAGATTTACTTACTCAGCTGGCAGACTTATATGTAAAAAGCGGACATGACGATTTAGCTTTAAGTGTTTACAAAAGAGTTTCTTCTATTTTGCCAAATGATGTAAATGTTTTAAATGCTTTAGGTGGAATTTATCGTCGCTTAAAAAGATATGAAGATTCAATTGCAGTTTTGGAACAGGCTCTTATCAGTGATGAAAAAAATGTACAGGTTTATTACAACTTAGGCTTTACTTATAAACTTATGGGCAGGTACGAAGACGCAATTCAATGTTTTGAAACTGTAGTAGAACGAAATCCAAATGACGTACTTGCATTCAATCATTTAGGTTCAATTTTTCAGACAACAAATAATAACGTAAAAGCAGTAAATACTTTTTTACGTGGTTTAAAAATAGATCCAAATCATCCTGTCTTACATTTAAATCTTGCAAAGTCTTATGAAGAACTTGGGAAAATCGACAATGCGATGAAGGAATATGAGGCAGCTTTAAAATCAAAACCAGGCTGGATAGATGCTATTGATGCTTATGCAGATTTGCTTCTCAAAAAAAATAAAACTGTTGAAGCAGGAGATCTTGTAAAACAGGCTTTAAGGCTTAATCCAAATAATGCAAAGATGCTTACAAAACTTGGCAGGGTTTATACAAGGCAAAGTAATTTTGATGATGCAGAAACTGAATTTAATAATGCATTAAATCTTGAACCAAAAAATGAAAAAATACTTTCAGCACTGGCAGATGCTTATGAAAAAAACGGAAAAAATGATGAAGCTGTTCGTATAATGCAGGAAGTTGAAAATTTAAAACCTGGTGATGAAAAGATGCTTAGGCAGTATTCTCACATTCTTCTGTCTGATAATAAATTTAATTCTGCAAGTAAAAAAATTCAGACTCTGATGGAAAAAAATCCTCATGATGTTCATACATTAAATCTTTTAAGTCAGCTTTATATTTGTCGTGGTGAAAATGCAAAAGTTGATCAGACATTTAAACAGATAGAAGAAACAGATCCGTCTTATTCCAAACATTATTTTGAAGGAGCCTGTCGTTACCGCCAAATAGGGCAGCTTACAAAGTCAGAAAAATTAGCCTTAAAGTATGCAGAAAATAATTCCCGTGATGCTGCAGTATACTATCTTCTTGCACAGAATTATGAAGAATTAGGTTCATTTCAGAAAGCTCTTGAAAATTACCGTAAGTCTTCAGAAATAGATGGAGCAAATCTTTCTTACCAAAGAAATCTTGATCGTTTGAGTGAAAAATTAATTTCTGGAGAAGTTTTACCAGTTGAATTAAAAGATGAAGAACATTCAGAAGAAAAAATTCCTGAAGCAGATCAGTATGATCTTAATGCCGATTTTGAAGATACTGACAAAGCAGAAATTCAATTAGGAGAAGATGATACTTATTTTGGTTTTAAAGCAGATGAAGAAAATGAAAGTCCTTTAGAAAAAAGTGAAGTTCCCCTTGATGAAAATGAAAATATTTTTACAAAGGACACAAGTGATGATTTTAATTTTGAAGTCTTAACTGAACCAGATACAGATCCGGAAGATGTTCTTGATACAAAATATCTGGATGAAGAAATAGAGCCAGATTTTGAAGATGAAAAATCAACCGATTTAGATAATCTTATTGAAGAAGATGAAGACCCTCTTGAAGAAGCAGAAAAAGAAATTTTTAATAAAAAACATTCAAGTTATGGAAGGGGAGATGGAGGCGAAGATTCTTCTGAAAATGAAGATGGATTTGAAGATGAATTTATAAAAGATGATCTTAATTCTTCAAATGTAAATACTCTTTCTGATGGTGAAGAATTTTTTGATGATGAAGATTTTGATGACGATCAGAAAATTACTGATGAAGAGAGTCCTGTTGTAAAAAATCCTTATGGACCTGATTTTAATAATTACGGCTCTGAAGTAGATCAGGCAGCTAAAACTCAGCATAAAATAAATCCAATTTCAGAAAATAAAGCAGAAGCCGAAGAAGTTCTTTCGCCAGAGGAAGAAGAAGCTCTTGCAAATCAGAGTATTTTCCCTGAAGAAAAAAGTGATGATAATGAAATCAATCCTCCTGAGGAAATAAAACTTTCTGAAGATATGTTTGATTTTGATGACGACAGCAAAAATTCTGAAGTAGAAGATATTGCCCCTGTTAATGACCAGTCAGATTTAAAAAATGAAAGTGCTCCATTGGAAGAAATTCCTACAGTGGAAGAAGAAAGTGCACCTCATTCTCCAGACTTAGAAGAAATTGCAGATCAATTAAATAAAACTCCAGAAGAAAGTGATGAACTTCTTGAAGAAGATTTAAGTCAGATTTTTAAGAATGCAAATGCTCCTTCACCAGATGAAAATGAAAGTGAAGAAATTCAATTACATTCAGAAGCTGTACCTGAAGTTATAGATTTGGATGGAGAACCTGTTCCTGATTTAGTTGAAGCAGATGAATTAAAATTTGATGATAATTTTATTCAGAAAAAAAATGAAGAAGAATTTCCTGCAGAAGAGGAACTTCCAACAGTAGAATCACTTCTTTCAAAACCTGCTGCTGCAGAAAGTTCAATAATGCATGATGCAGAAGAAAAAAAAGTTGAAAAATCTGAAGAAAGAATTCTTCTTCCAAGTCTTAATGATGTTGTAAATAAACTTTCCGATAAAGAAACCCTGCATAAGTTTAAGGATATGCTTTCACTTTTTGTAAAATTAAAGGAACTTATAGCTTATCTTCCTGATGACAAAAAAGCACTTTTTCTTTCAAGTAAAAATTATGTTTTGCTTGATTATATAATTGAAAAGTTGAGCGGAAAGCCTGGCCTTTTAGCAACTGCAGATGCTTTAAGAAAAGCATGGAATATTTGTGATGAAAAGAATATTGCTTATAAAGATTCTTTTGATATGCAGACATCTTTACTTTCTTATATGCGGACTTTAGTAAAAGAACTTCCTGATAAAGATATTGCTCTTTCTTTAGACCAGGAAGTAAAACATCTTATGGAAAATTTAAATTATTAAAAAAAATCAGAGCATTATAATTCTTGAATTTGTAAGCATCTCATTTCCATTTTTTGTTATGAGAATATCATTTTCAAGTCTTACTCCTCCAAGTTCAGGATCGTAAAGACCTGGCTCAAGAGTTACAATGTTTCCTTCTTCAAAGCAAAGTTCTTCATTTGCCCTTGAAGAAACAAAAGGTGCTTCATGTATTTCAAGACCAATCCCGTGTCCTAAGGAATGAGGCATGCTTCTTCCTTCCTGTGCAAAAATTTCTTGAGCCTTCATATGGGCTTTTAGTAAACTTTTTTTTGGTGCATACATTTCCCTTACTGTATCTGATGCTTTTTGTACAAGCGAAATAATTTTTTTTTGTTCACTGGATAAAGGACCTTTTGCAATTGTAATAGTTGCATCACTTGTGTAACCATTATATACGACTCCGTAGTCAAGAATGGAAAGTCCTGTAGTTCCCCAGTTTTTATTTGTATACGACGGAAATGCATGAATTGCAAAACTTCGTTCAGGACCTGCAGCAAGTGTGTCAAATCCTGTGCGCTCACAGTTTTCTTCCCTAAGTCTTTTTTCAATAAAGAGGGCAACGTCACTTTCTGTAACGATACTTTTATCTATAAGTTTTTTTTCTATTTCATCAGTAATTGAGCATGTAATGGAACAGGCTTTTTTTGTGCATTCAATTTCGTATGAATCTTTTACAGAACGCATGGCAACTGCAAAAGAATGCATGCTGTTATTTTTGCAGACTGCATTTAGTCCTTCAAGGACAGCAGAATATTCCATAAACTGAACATAAGAAGTTGAAGGTGAAAATTCTATGACTGAATTTTTATCAAGACAAAGTCCTTTTAATACTTCGCTTACAGCCTTTGTATTTTTTCTGTCAAACTTTGTATATGGAATTGTTTTATCAGCAAGAGCAACTTTTGCCGCAAGATTTTCATCCCAGGGAATAAGAGTAGACATTCCGTCTGCTGTGATGATAAGAATTGCATCGCTTGGATGACCAGAGAAATATCTTACGCTTACATCACGTTTTTCTTCGCTGTCTTCAAAAATTACGGCGCTTACATTACGTGCTTTCATTTCATTGGAAAATTTTTCAAGTCGTTTTTTGTAAATATCTTTCATTGTTCTGTCCTTATAAAATTAATGTTACTTTCTTTTTTTTAGTTTATTAAAAATTCCATCTAAAAGAGAATCTCTTGTGATTACAAGAAGTAAAATTCCAATAAAAGCAAAAATAAGTGCTGTAAGAACAACTGGAAGTCCCTGCGAAATAAAACGGTTGTGTCCTGCAAAAAGTGCAAGTATTTTGTCTTTAAATAAAATTACAGGAATTAAAGCAATGGCAGAAAAAATAATCATCTTAAAAACATAAAAAATGCTTTCTTTAATTACGCAGGAAACATTTGTATTTTTTGTATTCTTAAAAAAGATAAATAGCATAATCATGTTTACTGCACTTGAAATAGAAAGAGAAAGTGCAATTCCTTCACCTTTAAGCATTGCTGATTTAGAAAAATAGCCAAAGTTTACAAGAATTACTGCAACTGCAATGTTTACTGCAAAACCAATTATGCCTGCAATTGTTGGAAGCAGAGTGTTCCCCTGGGCATAAAAGGCTGGTGCTAAAATTCTGTTTACTGCAATAAAAAAGAGTCCTATGATGTGCCATCTAAAAATTACAAGAGTTAAGTTAACTGAATCCTGATTAAACTTTCCTGTAGAAAAAACTAAGGCAATTAAATTTTCGCCCATAAAATATGAATAAAAAGAAACAGGAATTGCAATAAGTGAAATTATTTTTATTGATTTAGAAAGCAGAGAATTAAAGTCCTGCCATTTTTCTCTTTTTGCAAAACCTGTAAGATCAGGTAAAATTACAGTTCCAATGCTTACCGCAAAAATTCCTAAGATAAGTTCCTGAAGTCTTAAACTGTATTGAAGTCCAGAATAAACTCCTTCTCCGGCTCTTGTTGCAAGTGTTGAAGAAACTACATCGTTAAGTTGGTAACATGCCATACCGATAATCGTAGGTCCGATTAAGGCAAGAACTTTTCTTGTCCCGGGATTTGTAAAGGCATTCCTTAGTGAAGTAAAAGTTACTTTCCAATTATTTTTTAATACAAATGGTAACTGAAACAGTGCCTGAACAAGACCTCCTGTGATTACACCAGTTGCCATTGCACGGGCTGGGTTTGCCATATGCGGAGCCAAAATGTAGGTGAATAAAATTACAATGGCATTAAATAAGATAGGTGTAAAACCTGAAGGAGAAAATATTTTTATTCCGTTTAATATTCCCTGAAAAAATGCAGCAATTGAAATTACAATAAG
>CAZALL010000097.1:0-6923 GCA_964485955.1 uncultured Treponema sp.
TTGTGGAATTCCGCACATGTTTGCTAAGTCCTGCAATGTTAATTCCGTTTGATAAGAAATTTTTGGTGCGATTGTAATTTTTGCTTTTTCTACCTGAAGGGCTAACATGTCAATAAGTTTTGCTTTGGGGTCAAAAAGCTGGGTATTGGAAAGCTGGCGGTACATTGACCACAGGCGGTCAGCAAGCATTGTTGTAAGACGAGCAATTAATTGAGGCTGAGTTGTTACCATCTGATTAAAGTTTGCACTGTTTACTGTTAAAAGCCGGCAGTCTTCGTGAGCTATTGCACTGGCAGAACGCGGTTTATTTTCAAGAAGTGCCATTTCGCCAAACATATCGCCTTTTTTAAGCAGGGCAAGTGTTACTTCGTTTCCGTCTACAACTTTTGAAATTTTAACAGAGCCTTCCTGGATAAGAAACATGTCGTGTCCAGACTGGCATTCAGAAAAAATCATTGTATTTTTAGGATAGTTGCGTATAAGGTCGTTGTTGCTTTCAAGATAGACTGCGTGTGAAAGTGGTTTTAGGGTAACAAATTTTCTTTTTGCAGCTTCAATATTTGCTCCGTTAGGACAGGCTTTTATGTACTGGTAGTAACCGTAAGTTGCAATGTCTCTCATGCCCATTTTTTCGTAATAGGCTGCAATACCGTAAAGCTGTTCTGGGGAGTCAACAAGAGTATTTTTTAAAGTAAGTTTTGTAAGATTGTCGTTAAGGGTTCGCATTTTGTTTGCAAATGTGCGAATTATTTTTAATGCAACCGGAATATTTTTTGCTATAAGTTCAGGGTATTGTTCGCGTTTTACAGAAATTGCTACAACATCCGTTAAGGCCATTACAGTTTCAATCTGGCTGTGACCAGACATGCAGGGAATTACGCCAACAAAGTCTCCAGGGCCTAAACAGTCTGGAGTTGAACCAGGTACTTCGTTTTCATGGTGACAGCTTACTCTACCGCTCTGGATAATGTAAAATCGGTCACTTTCTGACTTTCCTTCTACAACCAGATATGAGTTCTGTTTAAAATTTACAAACGCTAACTGTAACATTTAATTCACCTTGCACCTGTTCTATCATCGGTAAAAAAACACTTCTACTTTAGAAAAGCATTTTAAAGATACTTGTATATTCTATCTTAATAAAATTAAATTTAATACCCTTTGCCACAAAAAATAATTTCGCATTCAAGATTAAAGCCTGTCTGTTCTTTAACTTTTGCTTTTACTTCTTCTACAAGAGCATAAATGTCGCTGGCTTTTGCATTTTTTCTGTTTATAATAAAATTTCCGTGCCAGGGAGCAACTTGTGCACCGCCTTTTTTTAAGCCCTTAAGTCCTGCCTGGTCAACTAAAACGCCACTAGGTTTTCCAAAAGAACGGTTGTTTTTAAAAACAGAACCAGCACTAGGGTACTTAAAATGTCCTTTTTGTTTACGGTCATTTTTGTAGAATGCATTTTGTTCTTTTATATACGATGCATATTTTTTTTCTATGCTCAATAAATTAAAAGTTACTTCCGTTATAAAAGACTTTTTTTTCTGAAAGGGAGACATTTTGTAATCCCATAAGTCCTTTGACTCTTCAACAGTAAGAGTTTTTTCTTCAAAATTATCAGTGTTTTCTAAATCAATGTATTTTACTGAATAAATTGCATCACAAATGTTTTTTTCATAGCATCTGGCATTCATAAAACATCCGCCTCCTGCAGTTCCAGGAAGTCCGCTGAAGTTTTCAAGACCCAAAAGAGCATGTTTTTGGCAAAAATCATTAAGTTCTTTTATTGTAGTTCCGCTTTTACAGGTGAGAAATGTTTTTTTACCTTCAATAATTTTTTGGTTTTTAAGAGTAATTTTTTCTTTTTCTTGAGTAACTGTAAATTTTATTCCTTTGAAATTTTGAGTACTTATTACAAGATTATCAAAACCCTGATCGCTTATAACAAGATTACTGCCTCCGCCTAAAATAAAAAAAGGCAAATTGTTTTTTTGTGAAGTTTTTAATAATTCAATTAAAGAAAAAGTATCTTTTGGAGCTATAAAAAGTTCTGCCTTTCCGCCAACTTTCATGCTTGTGTGGCATTTCATTTTTTCATTAAATTTAAGGGAACCTTTAAAATTTTTTGTGTTCTTGATATTTTCGCCTGTTTCTCTTATTCTGTCTTTCATAATATTAACTCGTTAAATATTTATTACATTATATAGAAATATTTTGTTTTTTTAAATGCACGGCTGGAGGAAAATATATGTCTTTAAAGCTTTTTAATACCATGGGGCGGCAGATGCAGGAATTTGTTCCTGTTCACGAAGGATTTGCAGGTTTTTACGGCTGTGGTCCAACGGTTTATAATTACGCACACATTGGAAATTTAAGGGCTTATGTTTTTCTTGATACTTTGGATAAGACACTGTCTTTTTTAGGTTATAAAATTAAGCATGTAATGAATATTACAGATGTAGGACATCTTACAGGCGACAGTGATGACGGTGAAGATAAAATGGTAAAAACTGCCGAAGAACGTCATCAGAGTGTACTTGAAATTGCTCAGTTTTATACAGATGCTTTTATGAAAGACATAGATGCTTTAAATATTCGCCGTCCTGATGTTATCTGTAAGGCAACTGAACATATTGATGATATGATTGAACTTATTAAAAAAATTGAGGCAAACGGACATACTTATATGGCTGGCGGAAACCTCTATTTTGATATTTCAACTTATGAAGATTATGGAAAACTTGCAAATTTAAATCTTGATGAATTAAAAGCAGGGGCTGGAAAAAGAAAAGTCGTTGTTGTAGATGAAAATAAACGTAACCCTGGTGATTTTGTACTCTGGTTTACAAAGTCAAAATTTGAAGATCAGGCAATGACATGGGACAGTCCGTGGGGTCGCGGATATCCTGGCTGGCATATTGAATGTTCTGCAATGAGTATGAAGTATCTTGGTAAGCATATAGATATTCATACAGGCGGAATTGATCATGTACCAGTTCACCATACAAATGAAATTGCTCAAAGTGAAGGAAGTTTTTCCCCAGAAGACAAAAAGGAAGGTCCTTGGGTAAAATACTGGCTTCATAATGAATTTTTAATTCTTGAAGGTGGAAAAATGTCTAAGTCCGCAGGTAAATTTATTACTTTGCAGACAACTTTACCGCCAGAAAAAGGATATTCTCTTAAAGACAAGGGATATGAACCTTTAGATTACAGATTTTTTCTTTTGGGCGGTCATTACAGAAAGCAGCTGGTCTTTAGTTTTGAAGCACTTGATTCTGCAAAACAGGGTAGAAAATCACTTTATCAGAAGGTTTCAAAACTTATTAAAAGTACAAATGAAAAAAATGCAGTTCTTTCATCAGAAAACTTTGAACATGTTCTTGAAAAGATAAATGAAAAATCTCAAAGCCTGGATATGTTTACAAAGGCATTGGAAGATGATCTTAATACTCCAAAGGCCCTTGCTGCATTAAATCAGGAAATTAATTTATATTCAGCTGAAAATGCTTTATCTGTTCTTTCAAATATTAATAAAATGGATAAAGTTTTAAGTTTGGATATTATTAAAAATGCATTTAAAATTCTTGAAGAAGAAAAATCAACTTCTTGTGTAGATCTTCATGCGGGAGACAGTGAAGCAGAAGAAATAAATGCTTTGGTAAAAGAGCGCACAGAAGCTAAAAAAAATAAGAATTTTGCCCGTGCAGATGAAATAAGAAATATTCTTTTAGCAAAAGGAATTACTGTAACAGATACTCCAAACGGCCCTGTTTGGACACGCGGATAAAAAGTCAGATTTTGGTGTAACTTTTTTAAGTTAAGGAAGTTTTAGGGTTATGGAAAGTTCTACGGAAAACAAAATACAAATTAATTGTGCAGATTCGCAGGACTTTAAAAAACTCTACGATGCCACAATGCAGTTACTTTTTAGAATTTCCTACAGGGTAGTGAATGATGAAGAGGCTGCAGAAGACCTTGTACATGATTCCTTTATTAAGGCAAATGAGAAGAAAATGCTTTTTCCTTCAATGGATGACGCTAAATTCTGGCTTATTCGTGTGGTAAAAAATGCATCTCTAAACTATGCAAAACGTAAGGTAAGAGAAGCAAAGGCTTATCACAAGGCACTTTATGAAGGAAGACAGCATGTCGAAAGCGGAGAAATTGATCTTTTAAAAGCAGAAACAGTTATGAGTGCAAAGAAAGCACTTGAAAAATTGCCGGATACTTTAAAAGAAGTTATAATTCTCTGTGAATATACAGATATGAATTACAAGGAAATTGGTAAAGTTTTGGGGATAACAGAAGGCAACGTTAAAGTAAGGGTATTTAGAGCCCGTGAACAACTTGCCAAACTTATAGGAGAAGATAATGTCTACCTGTCCTGAAAATGATATCCATTCAATTTATATTGACGGTGAATTGCCAGACTCTTATGTAAAGGAGTACGAATCTCATTTACTTAACTGCGAAAAATGTCGTAAGAAGCTGGAAAGTTTAAAGTCTTTAAAGCAGATTTTTTCTTCAGACTGTAAAAATATTACAATTTCTAAAGATGCCATGGAACAAAGTTTTGAAAGACTTAAGACCAAACTTTCTTACAGTAAGGTTACTAAAAATTCCAGGGCTACAATTTTTGATTTTAATTCTGAAAGAGCTAAAAAAACATTTTCTGCATTAAGGTACGGGGCTGTTGCGGCAGTTGCAGCGGCAGTTGTAGCAGTGATTATTCCAGTACGTATAGGTAAGTTAAAAACAGATGGCACGCAATTTACTCCGGTGGCAAGAACAACAATTCAGTCTCCGGTTAATTCAAATATTCAAGTAGATAGAAACGTTGAAAGCAGGGTACTTACTTCTTTATTTAATAATGAAGCAGGTCCTGTTAATAATGTACAGCAGAATGTTGTACAGGCAGCGGCTGCAGGATATGGTTCGTATTACAATGCACCTTTTGCAGGTAGGGTTTATATTCCTTTGCAGGATAAAAGGTTTGAAAGTCAGGCATTTGATTTAAGTCTTACGGGATATGATGTTTTTTGTCCTGTAATGGATGGAAGACCAGATGGCAGACCTATGGGACCTTCAATAAGGTTTAATCCTCAGCATGCCCGCTTCTCTCTTGAAACAGGCAGTGAAAAGTGAAAATTGACGTAAAAAATGGATTTGTAAAATTATTTAAAACTTCAGCTATATTTAGATTTGCCCTTCTAGCAGGCAGTGTACTTTTAATAATTGGTTTTTCAAGTCTTATTGGTCGTGGTGTAAAAAGAAAACCGGTTATTAAAGAAATTAATCCACCAGTTGGTTCACCTGGAGATATTATGACAATTACAGGCGACAACTTTGGCGATTTAAGAGGGTCATCTTACGTTGAACTTGGTTCTTCCCGCATAACAGCTTCAGGTTACTACGAATGGAAAGATAAGCAGATTAAAATTGTAATTCCGTCAAATGCACAGGACGGTCTTGTTACAGTCGGAACATCTGCAGGTCGTTCAGAACCAGTGTTTTTTGCAAACCAGGCAGGTATTCCTGTTGCAGTAAGGCAGGAAGTAACAACAACTCTTCCTGTAATAGATTTTATTGAACCTGAAGAAGTTGATGTTGGTGATGTTATTACAATCAGTGGCGTTAACTTTGGAGAAATGCGGGGAAATTCAAAAATTTATTTTAGTGCAGGCAGGGATAATTCAATAGGTTTTGCTCCTAATTCAACTTCAACATATGCAAGTCCAGTTGAACTTGATACAAACCAGCAGGAATTTATTGCCGCAAGTGAAAAAGATTTTGATTATCAGTACTGGTCTGATCAGGAAATACAAGTTCGTGTTCCGGATGGAGCTTCTACAGGAACTTTATATATAGAAACAGAAAGAGGAAAAACTTCTTCAAAAAAAATAAAATTAAAAAATACATTTGGTCATAAAAGACTTTCTGGAAAAAGAACATATATTGTTCAGATTTCGGCAGACATAATTGCAAATCCTACTTCATCAGATGAAGCAATGGTAAATCTTTATATGCCTTGTCCTCCTGTAACTTCAATTCAGACACAGGCAGAATTAACGGAATCTTATCCTGAACCTATGGATAAAAGCGATCCTTATACTGTTCTTTATCAAAAACAGCTGGGTCAGTCTAATTCTGCAAAACAAAGATTTAATCAGAATTTTGTAGTAAGTGTTTATTCAGTTGCATCAGGGTTAAAAACAGTTTATGTTCCTGAATATTCAGAAAATCGTATTCTTTATAGAATTTATACTCAGCCGGATAAATGTATTCCTTCATCAGATCAACTGGTGGTTGATACAGCTTTTAAAATTATTGGTAATGCAAGAAATCCATATTCTATGGCAAGGCTGATTTATAACTACATGGTAAATAATTATACTGTTACAGAAACTGTAAGAAATGGCGATGTTTCAATTTTGGATTTAATTACAACTCATCAGGGTGATGCCTACGATTTTGCCATGCTTTATGCGTCTTTATGCCGCGCTGTAGGAATACCTGCTATACCTGTAAGTGGAGTTCTTGTTGAAGAAAATTCTGTTTGCAAAAGTCATTGGTGGGTTGAAATATATTTTGAAACTTACGGCTGGTTCCCAGTTGATGTTGCACTTGCTAGCGGATTAAAGTTTAAACCTTTTTCTAATATAGGAAATGTAAGTTCATATTATTTTGGAAACATGGACAGTCAGCATATTGCCTTTAGTCGTGGCTGGCACGAAATGAGTCCAAGTGTTGCCGGTTCTAAAAGAGTTTACCGCCCTAGAACTTACGCTATGCAGTCAATCTGGGAAGAAGCAAGGGGTGAATCTGTAAGTTACAGTTCTTTGTGGAATGATCCAGTTATCCTTGGAATTTATTAATTGACAGACCCTGTGTAAAGCCGCCGAATATTAATGAATTCAACAAGACAG
>CAZALL010000098.1:0-6906 GCA_964485955.1 uncultured Treponema sp.
CACCGTCATTCATATAAAATCCGTAAGCAAGAACTAGCATTGCAGCTTTTGTAAGCTCTTCGTTCGAAATCTGGCGGTAAGCATAAACTGAACTATCACTAAATTCCGCAGTGCCTTCTTTATTATCTCTTGTATAAGGCAGGCTTGAAGAAAGCTTATAATATGTTTTTGCAGAACGTAGAACTTTTAAAACTCCGTCAGTGTAGTTTGCACTTCCTGCCGTTAAACCTATTGGTGACAAAATTAAATCTGAACCGCTTTTTTCAATTTTGGTGTCCGAACTTGTGTCGTCTTTTAAAACTCCGTTTTCAGCGTTCAATGTGAATGTTTCTTCGCCAGTAGATGAATCAACTGCAATATCAGCAAGTTTTACATAGCCCATACTTGTGTTTTGATTGTATGCATACAATGTAAATGAAGTAGGACCACGTTTTCGCTCATCAAAATTCCATAGCGTGTGCGAAAGTTTTTCTGAATAATAATTTGAATCCTTTACATATTTTCCGTCAGAATCTAAAGTGCCATTATAAGAAGCTGAAAAATCAAAATATAATAAATAACCTTTATTAAGTTCCTCGTAATCATCTTCAATATCAGAATAACGCTTATCCAGCTGTTCAAGATGCTTTTTGTACTCAGCCTTATAGTCCAGTTTTGATGACGAACTGTGATACTGAACTGCATAGCGGTAAGGTATTGTTTTGTCTTTTCCTGAAAGAGGGTCATTAAATTCTGTTACATTAACACCAAGAGAATCTATTCTTTCCCAGTTATCTTCATCACCATAAGCACATCTGTAAATATAAGGAATTCCAGTTTCATTTTCGTAAGGTCTGTCCCATGAAACATTTATAGTTATAGAACTTTCTGATTTTGAGGCTTTTACATTTAAACCGTAACCAAATGATGCATTTTTTATAAATGCAGAACTTTCTGTTATATCTGCATAAGTAATGCCTGCATTTCCATCTTTAATTTCTAATTGTTCAAAATTAAAGTCATCACCATCACCCAAAATTGGTAGAATTATATAACCAAATGGTAGACCTGACGCAATTTTTCGTTGATTCAAACTGCTTTCAGATTTGCAGTTACTGTCATCAATGTCATTTAAATAATATTGTGATTTTTTAGATGTTACTGCTGAACCTTCTACAGGGGTATCATCGTTGCGTTTTAATGTTCCTGAAGTAACATCGTAATAGTATTTGTCCGTTGTAGTTTGAAGCTTAGTATTATCAGCAGTGTTATCGGAATATAAAACACGATAAATTATATATCCTGTTGCATTTTGAACAGTATTCCAAATAATAGAAATATTATTTTCCTGTAATTTACCAACAGTCGCATTTATAAGAGCAGGTCCAAAAGTACAAACTGAACTTATACAAGTTGTAGAATTATCTTCTGTATTTTCATTTGATGCAGTAACTTCAAGTTTAATTTCACTTCCTGATTTTAACGCACTGTTATAGCCTTCAGGTTTTGTAATAGTACAAGTTACAATGCCATCTTCAGTAGTTAATGTTGTGTTTGGACTTTCACCATCAGTTATTGCTATGTCATTTTGTGATAAATCGCTGGCATAGTAAGCTTTTATATTGTATATAGTAGCTTTTTGAACTTCCTTCCAATGTACTGTTATTGAATCATATGAAGGTATTCCCTGCTGTACATTTGCAGTACCCAAAGTCTTTGAAATTCCTTCAGCTTCTTTTGAAACTTGGAGTCCATTGTTTGCAATAAGTGTATACTTTCTTGCATCACCACTTGTTACAGAATGAACATATGTTGCCATCCCATTATTTATGGTTAAATCAGATGAATTTAAAATACAACTTTCATATTGACCAGTTATTTGTTCTGTTTCGCCGTTATATGTAGCCCATAAAAGAGAATATTCATAATCTTCATTATAATCCCATGTTAAAATATATTTTGATGCATATCCATCACTGACGGTAAAAGTTTTTATTTCTGGAATTTTTGAAGCATCATTTGTAAGGGAGAAATTTGTCGGTGTTTGAGTTATGCTGTAATATTCATCAGGAATAGAGTCATCTGCTACATTGGAATTACAGATATAAAGGCTGTAAGAATAATAACCCTGATTTTCTGATTTGTTTAAAAAATCTGAATCGTATATTTTGACAAAGTTATTTATTTGTTCAACAGAATTTAATGAAATAAGAAATTTTTCTTCATCGGCTTGTGGATTTTTTTCACTCTCTGTCGGAAATGGAGTTCTCTGGTAAGTTAAAATATACTTATAAAAAGATGTATTATCTAAATCATAATCTTCAAAATCTAAATTAAAAATAGCCGAAATTGAGCTAAAATATTGGCTTTCTTCAGATTCTTTTTTGTAATCAGGCTCAACATTTAATGCCGGAGTTGAAATAAGCCAGCCGTTTTTAGAGTCAACGCTTGTGTCGGAACTGATTGTTTTTTGACCGACATCATCAGAATAAGAACGGACTCTGTATGTATAAAGTTTATTGTCTTCTACGTTTAAATCTGTGTAAGTAAGTTTTGAACCAATTACATAAGCTGAATAATTGCTTATTTCGTTTTCTTCGATGGAACTTATCTGTGAACAGTCAACTTCAAGAAGTGAACTTGAAGAAGTAGGGCTTGTTCCACAAGTAAAATAAATTCCTTCCGAAGAATCAATTGCAGAATTTACAGTTCCAATGTAATTTACTAAAGTTGTGTAAGATTCATCTGCTTCATCTGCAAGTTTTCTTTCGATACTAAAATAAAGAGGATGAACTTCATAAATTGAATCTGTATTGTTTGAAGATACTTTATATTCAACACCTTCTGGAAGCTGCCAACTGATTTGTATTCCTTTGCCACTTGCCTTTGTATTAATTCCTTGATCTATAGTAAGATTATCAACACTGTAAGGACTTGTAAGACGTGCTGTTTCTATGTCTGTAAAATCACTTACTTCGCTTTTGTATGAATCAATATATGCTTCAACCTGGTAGTAATAATGAGACTTTTTCTTAAGACCGCAGATTTCAGCTGTATTTACTGAACCACTTACAATTTTTGAATCAACGATGCTTGTCTTATTTTCTTCATAACACGTAACTTTGTAAGTAACTGCATTTTCATATGTATTTTGATTACAGTTATTCATCCACCAGTTTACAGTTGAAGAAGTTCCATCTGCAGAAAGTGAAATGTTTGTAATATTTGGAATCGCAACAGATGAACCGGATGTATATTTGCTTAAACTTGATTCAATTCCTTTATACGAATATGAACTTATTCTAAACCATACGGTCTTTCCTGATTTAACAGAATAGTTAAATTCTGTGATTCCTTCGCTTGTTTCTCCGATTTTTGTAAAGTTTTCAAAAGGATTTATTGAAGCGTAGATAAAATACTGCTTAGCATTAGGAACTGCATCCCATGATAATGTAATGTTCCTGTAGTCACCCTGACTTACATTAATGGCTGAAGGTGCTATAATTTTTTTAGAGACAGCCGTAATTTCGCCAGTGTCAGTGTTTTCAATTAAAAAGTTTTTACAGGATGTAAACGCAAATAAAAAAAATGAAAAAGTAAAAAATAGGGTACGAAAATAATTGTTTTTCATAGTGTTACAAGTGTAACAGATAAAAAAAACTTATTCAATTAAGGCAGATATTTTGTTATTTTGTACATGTTTTTACCTGAAGAATTTATTATAAATTTTTTACATAATTTTTGTGCTATTCTATTGACATTATTTTATTAAATGTATATATTCATACTCACAAATGCGGTAGTCGTATAATGGCTCATTACCCCAGCCTTCCAAGCTGGAGACGAGGGTTCGATTCCCTTCTACCGCTCTAGTAAAGACATTCTTTTTTATAGAGAATGTCTTTTTTTTTATAAAAATGTTATTTTTAATTTTAATGCTAGTAAGATAACCTTTGTTTTGATACAATCGTCCATATTTTTCCCTTATTGGAACTTCTAAAAATTGTAATTAGTTTTTAATATTTTTTTTGAAGTTCCCTTATTACCTAGGAGGGTAATTATGGATAAATTTTTTAAAATCTCAGAAAGAGGTTCTACAATTTCTAAAGAGATTATTGGTGGCGTAACAACTTTTCTTGCTATGGCTTATATTCTTGCAGTTAATCCAAATATTCTTTCTGGTTCAGATATAAAAGATCTGCCGGCTGGATTACTTCCTTCATGGGGTGGAGTTTTTTCTGCTACTGCAATTTCTGCCGCTTTTGCAACTTTGGTAATGGCTTTTATTGCTAATCTTCCTGTAGCTCTTGCCCCTGGACTTGGACTTAATGCCTTTTTTACTTATACAGTTGTCCTTGGCATGGGGTGTTCATGGCAACTTGCTCTTACAGCTGTTTTTCTTGAAGGTATTTTCTTTATAATTCTTTCTCTCTGTGGTATTCGTGAAGCAATTATAAATTCAATTCCAGATGGACTTAAAAAAGCTGTTGCAGTAGGAATTGGTCTTTTTATCTGTATTATTGGACTTTCAAATGCTGGTATTGTTTCAACAGAAACTGGAACTTTAATTGGTTTTGTAAACTTTAGTGTAAAAAATCCGACAGCCTTAGTTGCAGTAATAGGACTTGTAATTACAATTGTTCTCTATATATTAAAAGTTCCTGGTGCAATCTTAATAGGAATTATTCTTACAACACTTGTTGGAATTCCATTTAAGGTAACAGAAATTCCTGAAGGCTGGAAACCATTTTCTCTTCCTCAGGCACCACATTTATTTGCTTTTGATTTTAAAGGAATTGTAATAGATCCTGCAACTGGTCATTTTAGCGGACTTGTGCTTGGTAAATTTTTTGTAATTTTCTTTACATTCTTTTTTACAGATCTTTTTGATACAATCGGTACACTCTTAGGTGTAGCAGAGCAGGGAAATCTTAAAGACAAAAACGGAAATGTCCTTAATGCCAAAGAAGCTTTACTTTCTGATGCACTTGGTACTGTTGCAGGTGCATGCCTTGGTACTTCTACAGTTACTTCTTTTGTAGAGTCTTCATCTGGTGTTGCCGCAGGTGCCCGAACAGGACTTTCTTCTGTAGTTACAGCATTTTTATTTTTACTTTCTCTTTTCTTCTCTCAGTTATTCTTTTTAATTCCTTCAGCTGCTACAGCTCCAGCTTTAATTTTTGTAGGTTATCTTATGATGAAGAGTGTTGTTGGAATAAAGTTTGATGATCCTACAGAAGGAATCCCTGCTTTTATTACAATTATGTCAATGCCTTTTGCATATTCAATTTCAAAGGGTATCATGTTTGGAATTATTTCTTACGTAATATGTAAAATAACAGCTAAAAAAGCAAAAGAAGTTCCTGTAGTAACTTATGTACTTGCCATTGTTTTTCTAGCTGACATTATTTTTGAAGCACTAAAATAAATTTTATTTTAATTTCTAGAAATTGTATTTATTAAACTGTCAATGATGATAATTTTGCTAAAAGGATATCACTTGTTGACAGTTTTTTTTATTTTAAACTAAAATGATTTTATTATGAGTGAAGAAAAAAAAATACATATACGTCCTACATGGGATCAATATTTTATGGAAGTTGCCCGAACTGTTGCAAAAAGAGCAACATGTGACAGGGGAATGAGTGGCTGTGTAATTGCCCGCGATAATCAGATTTTAGTGACAGGTTATGTTGGAAGTCCTTCAGGTTTACCTCATTGTGATCAGGCAGGTCATCTTTTAAAAAAAATGATTCACGATGACGGATCAATTACCCAGCATTGTGTAAGAACTGTACATGCTGAACAAAATGCAATCTGTCAGGCTGCTAAACGAGGAATAGCTATTGACGGGGCAACAGTTTATTGTAAGATGACTCCATGCCGTACATGTGCCATGCTTATAATTAACTGCGGAATAAAAAGAGTTGTTTGCGAAAAACATTATCATGATGAAAAAGACAGTCTTGAGATGTTTAAACAAACAAATATCAAAATTGAACACCTGGAAGATTGCGTACAGGAATATAAAGATATGTAATTTTAAAAATTAAAGATTTTTAAAGGCTGCCTGATAAGTAATGCTATACTGATTTTTATAGTTTTTACATTTTATCAGACAGTCTTTTTGTTTTTACAGATTATTAACAAGCCAGTCTTTAAAGCTTTCGTAATCTTTTTCCATTTTAATTGAATTGTCTGGAAGAGTAAGAACTTTTTCAAGACTTGCAGGCATACTTGGTTCTCGACCAATTGCATTAACTACAGTCTGACCAAATTTTGCAGGATGAGCTGTTTCAAGAATAATTGCTACAGAATTTTTATTTGTAACTTCTTCTGCCCATGAAGGAATATTTGCAGTAAGACCAGGCTTGTTTAAATCTCCGTCGTTTTTTCCTTCCATAAGTTTCTGCATTTCGCCATTTCTTATGTCGTCCCATGCTTTCCATGCAACGGCACCATGAGGATCAATAATGTATCCTGTTTTAGAATTGCATCCCTTGATTCCGTCTAAAGTTCCATTGTCATCAGTCCAGTAAGAAGCAAATAAAGAACGAACCTGATCAAGAGTATACATGTAAGAAATTCTTTCATAATTGCTTGGTGCACCGACATCCATTGCATTGCTTAAAGTTTGTACAGAAGGACGTGCCTTGTATTCACCGCTTGCAATCCAGTCTGGAACTGTGTGGTTAGAATTTGTTGCGGCTACAAAACCTGTAATAGGAGCACCCATTTCTCTTGCAATAAGTCCACTTGTAAGATTACCAAAGTTACCGCTTGGAACTACACAAATTATTGCTGGGTTTTCAAGTTTAGAATCGCGAGGAGCTCTATTTTTTACAACAAGTGAAGAATAGGTATAATAAAAAGCCTGTGGTAATAAACGTGAAATATTGATTGAGTTTGCAGAAGAAAGTCTGAATT
>CAZALL010000099.1:0-6864 GCA_964485955.1 uncultured Treponema sp.
GAAGAAAAAAAACGTGTAAACTTATCATCATTAAAATATAAAAAAGAAGATAAGTGGGCAAATGCATTAAAGGCTGTTCTTTACGGATTTACCAGCGGCGGATTTGAACTTAAGGGAATGGATTTTACAATTTATTCAGATATGTTACCTTCTGCCGGTTTTGGAATTACTACTGCAATAAAAGTTGCATCTGCCTGGGCTGTAAGGGAACTTCTTGGTTTAAAGATGGATGACCATCAGCTTATTCAGGTAATTGAAAGGGCAAATAAACTTTTCTTAAAAACATTAAATTACAGAGCTGATATATATTCTGCTGTTTATTCCGAAGAAAATAATCTTGTTTTAACTGATTATGCAAATTCTTCATATCAATTAATTCCATTTAAATTAAAAGACAGAACTGTTTTTCTTACAGATGCAAAAGTTCCGCGTGTAAAGACATGGGATGAAGAAACTTTTATGCAGCCTGAAAACGTACTTTTACTGGGTGAACTCAAAGATCGTTATAATAATGTTTATGGTGGCTGGAAATATGAAGAAAATCCAACGGAAGTAAATGAAGTTCTTTCTGTTGTAAATGAAGATACAAGACGAAGGCTTTTATGTGTAATGAGTGAGCATAAGTGTATTCTGGATGCAGTAAGTGCCATAGAAAAGCAGAATTTTGGTGTTTTTGCCCGTTCTATAAAAAAGAGTCATGAAAATATGCGGGATCTTTATGACAACAGTTGTCCTGAAATTGACTGGATTTTAAAAAGAGTTTACGACCTGGATGAAAACCCTCAGGATATGAGATATCCTGTAAACTGTGGAAGAATTACAGGAAAGGGTTTTGGAAGAAGTCTTTATGCTGTAATCCGCAATGAAGATGTTGATAAATATAAAGAAAAATTAGATGAATATCAGAAAATTTTTGGTTTTAAGGCTGAAACTCATATCGTTAAACCGGCTAAAGGTGTCTGCCTTTTATGAAAATTCTACTTACCAATGACGATGGAATTTTTGCAGAAGGACTTAAGGTTCTAAAAGATGTACTTTCTGTAAATCATCAGGTTTATGTAGTAGCTCCGGACAGAAATAGGTCTTGTGTTTCTCATGGTTTTTTGATGGGGCAGAAGCTTAAACTTGTGGAACATGAAAAAAATGTCTATTCTTCAGAAGGACTGCCTGCAGATTGTACAATTACGGGGCTTTTAAGCGATTTTATTCCACAGGTTGATCTTGTAATAAGCGGAATTAATAATGATTCAAATTTAGGAACTGATATTTTGTATTCGGGAACATGTGCTGGTGCAAGACAGGCTTGTCTTTTTGGAGTACCCGGAATTGCTGTAAGTATAAGTCCTAATCCGGATGACAGTAAAAAGCAAAATCAATATAATGTTCTTGCAGGTTTTGTTGAAAAAAATTTACGCACTTTAATTACTCTCTGCGGAAAAAGATATATTTCTGGTGGAGAGAATTATTACGAAAATTTTGTAAACATAAATGCCATGTCTCTTGAAAAATATAGGGGAGTAAAAATTACTTCTGTTGCAGACCGTAATTATGGTGATTCAATAAGAGTTGAAAAAGATAAGGACGGAAATGTGTATACATGTATTTGCGGGGGTAAGGTAGAATCTTCCGGCTCTGAAGATGCGGATGCATTTGCTGTGGCTGGAGGTTATATTTCGGTGTGTGCCGTAAAAGTTAAACCGCATTTCTATACGGAAGAATATAAGGCATTGGAAGATCAGTTCATTGTAGGGTAAACAGGTGGTGTTATGGCTGATAAAAATGTAATTAGTGAAGGAATTGAATATTACTGGAAGGGAAACTATACTGCTTCTCTTTCATTTTTTTTGTCTTTGAGTGCTGATAGCGGGGCTGACCCTGTTGAAGTTGCCTACTATATTGGACTGTGCTATGCAAAACTTGAGCGCTATGACGATGCACTTTTGTATCTGGAGCAGGTTGTTACTTCAAGTGCAGAAGATGAAAAAGATGAAACGCTTTTAAATCGAGTGCTTCAGTGCCGTTATCTTCTGGCAGTAATTTACTGTATGAGTGGCAGAAAAAAACTTGCAGATTACGAACTTAATAAACTGCTTGAAACAGGTTATAGAAAGGCTTCTGTGTATGCTTCTCTTGCTTATATTGCATGGGAAGAACGGCAGGTAGACAAGTGCCTTAAATATTATGAAGATGCCTTGATTGAAGATGAAAACAATACTACTGCTTTAAATGGAATGGGCTATGTGCTTGCCTGTGAGAACCGGGAATTAAGTCGTGCTTTAGTTTACTGTAAAAAAGCTTTGGAAAATGCTCCGCAGAGTGCTGCCTGTAATGACAGTTTAGGTTGGGTTTATTATAAAATGGGTCTTCTTGCCGAAGCAAAAAAATATATTGGTCAGGCCAGACAACTTGACGACAGAAATAAAATTATAGAAGATCACTTTTACGAAGTGGAGAATGCTGTCTGATGAAAAAAATTTTATTTTTAATATGTTCATTTTTTATTTCATCTGCCTGTATTTTTGCACAGACAAATTTAAAAGATACAGCAAGAACGGAAAATGATACTCTGCGTACTGCAAATTCTGGTTTTGCCGAAGAAGAGTTTCGCCGTGGTGTGCAGAGTTATTATCGTGGTTCCTACAACGAAGCGATTATGCAGTTTGAAAAAGCTTTGTCCTATCTTCCTGGGGAAAATTTAATTTTAGACTGGCTTGGAAAAGCTTATTACAGGGCAGGTATTGAAGGAGCTGCAATTCAGCAGTGGAATTCTGCTTTAGAAGCAGGTTATGGCGGTATACTTCTTAAAAATAAAATTGAAATCGTAGGCGAACGGCGTATTACCGGGGCAGTTTATGATTCTTCACAAAAATATACAGAAGCAGGTTCTTTTTTAGGAATGAACGGAAAGACAAGTGTTTACAGTCAGCCTGTTTCATGTCTTACAAATAACGACGGTTCATTTTGGGTAGCATGTTATGGTTCAAATGAACTTTTGCAGTTTGATGTTAATGGACTTGTAATAAAAAGAGTACGGGGCCCTCTTGAAGGTTTTGATCGCCCTATGGATATAATCCGCCTTAAGTCTGGTAATCTTCTTTTAAGCGAAAGTGCAGGGGACAGACTTGCTTTGTTAAAATCAGACGGTTCTTTTATTAAGCATATTGGTCAAAAGGGACTTGGTCAGGGGCAGTTGTTAGGTCCTCAGTATCTTGCAGAAGACTCTGAAGGAAATATTTATGTTACTGATTATGGTAATTCCAGGGTTGTTGTTTTTGATAGTGAAGGAAATGCTCTTTTTACTTTTGGCGAAAGTATTAAATTTGAAAGCAGAACTTCTTCTACAACATTTGCAGGCTTAGAGTCACCAACTGGAATTGCCTGTGTTGACGACAGAATTTTTGTTGTAGAAAGCGTAAAAGGTTCAATACTGGAATTTGACAGGGCAGGAAATTATATTGGAAAACTTGTTAATGATAAAACTTTTTCAAGGGCAGAAAGTCTAAAAGTATGGAACAATTATCTTTTAGTTACTGACAAAAACAGAATTGTGAGTGTGGATATAAAAGATGGTTCTGTTGTAGAAAATGCTAAAACTGGCAATGGTCCTTGTGTTTTAACATGTGCAAGTGTGGACAAAAACGGAAATATACTTGTAACAGATTTTAAACAGAATGAAATATATGTCATGTCAAAAATGACAGAACTTGTAGGTGGTCTTTTTGTTCAGATTGAACGTGTAATTTCTGATAATTTTCCAAATGTAATTCTTGAAGTTCGTGTAGAAAATAGAAAACGCCAGCCTGTTGTAGGTCTTAAGGAAACAAATTTTTACATAAGTGAAAATAAGCGTCCTGTTACAAATATGCAACTACTTGGTTCTGCAAATAACAATACTTTTGCGGATGTAACAATACTTGTTGACCGTTCAAATGCTATGCAGCAGTATAATGAACAGCTTGATTATGCAGTTCAGGAAATTGCAAAATCTATGAATGGAATGGGAACTTTGCGTATAGTAAGTTCAGGGAAGGTACCTGTAACAGAATACACTGGCTCACCTGTAAAAGCAGAGGCATTTTCTTATAGAACTTTAAAAACTGCTTTTGCTCCAGATACTACACTTGATCTGGGAATAAGATTGTCTGCAAATGAACTGGTTAATGGTGAAAAGAAACGTGCAATTATTTATCTTACTTCGGGAAGTGTAAACCAGAATTCATTTACGCGTTATGGTCTTTCTGATCTTACGGCATATTTAAATAATAATTCAATCAGTTTTTCTACAATCATGCTTAGCGACAGTGTTCCGTGTGATGAAGTTCATTATCTTACTCAAACAACACTAGGGGACACATATTATGTTTACAGACCAGAAGGAATAAGTCAGGTAATAAAAGATATTGTCGCAGAACCTTCAGGTCTTTATCAGCTGTCATTTACTTCTGCCCTTCAAAAAGAGTATGGTAGAAAATATCTTCCAGTTGAAATAGAAACATACTTACTGAATCGTTCTGGACGGGATGAAAGTGGTTATTTTGCACCGCTGGAATAACTTGTCAAAAGATAACTCTTATTCCAATGTCTGCCTGTGTGTTTAAAGTCATTACAGTTTCGCTTGTTACGCTGTAGCTTGTACTAAGACCAGATGTTACCGTAATGTTTTTTGTAAAGTTTGCATCAATGCTGTGACTTAAAGAAAATGCATTTGTAAATTTTTCAATTGCATCTGTTGTGCTTCCATAAGTTGAGTTTGAAATTGAATATTTTAAAGAATTTTTTCTTATGTAAGAAAATTTTGTTTCATCAAGTTTAGGTACAATAAGTTTTGCAAGACTTCCCAAGGGAGATTTTTTAATTTTTCTTTCCCAGCTTAAAAGTGTGCTTCCATTCCAGTTGAGAGAGTCATCGTAAGAAGCATCTGCTGCGATTTTTATAATAGAAGAATTATTTATGTAAAAAAGATTTTGTATGTAAGTTGAAAAAATTAAGTTTACAGGACTTAAAGTTACACTGTCGTATTTTATTCCCAAGCTTAATGATGAAGAAAGAGCTTCCTGTTCATACCACTTAAAAAATTGTGTCTGACTTAGTTTTCCAAGTATGTTAAGGGCTGAAAAATTTAAGTTTGTTTTTAAAATAAAAAAAGAAGCCTTTGTTGAAGAAATATCTAGATTTTTTTCCAGAGAAAGTTTTAATGCAGATGGAATAAAAATATCAGCAGGAGTAGAAAAAAGTTTTCTTGATGCTTCAAGATAGATACTAGAGTTTGATGATGCAGAAGAAAAATTTTCTTTTTTAACGGCAGAAGTCATTTTGTTTTCAAGGGAAGTTGAAACTAAATCTGCAAATGGAAAACTAAAAATCCATGTGTTGTTTATAAGATGAGAGTTAATGTCTGCAATATCTTCAAAATATGTGTCAGAATTTTTTGTTAACTTAGATTTTAAAATGGAAGTTAAACTTGTATTTTTATATCCAGCTGTTAAATTTATTTTTTTTATCGAAAAAGGAATTTTTAAATCTAAATTTGTCTGCATGTTTTTATATTCACTTAAAACTGAATTTTTTGCTGAAAGATTTAATGAAGGTTTTAAAGAAGCAAATGGTATTATAAAAGAAGATGAAAAAATTAAGTCGCTTGTTCTTTTATCTGCATTCCTTCCTGAAGAAAATAAATTAGTGTATGTATCTGTAAATAAATCCTTAATATCTGAAGAATAAGAAGCACCCTTTGTTTTTTTATAAAATGATGACTGAAGAGTCATGTTGTAAATTTTTCCATCATAAGTCAAATTAGTATTTGTTTTTTGAACACTTTCCCAGAGTGATGTTGTAGAGAGAATTGAAAAATCTATGTACATTGGAATTTTATATTTAAAAAAATTTATTTTTATGTTTTCGTTAGCCTTTGAGTTTACTCCACTTGGATTTATTCTTAGTGAAGAGTCAATGTCAATAAGATTAAAAACAGGTTTTTCTGTTTTAAGAGAGTAGCCTAATGTATTTATTCCGCTAAAATTTTCTGCATCGTTATTTATTGTTGCAGAAACTAAAGATGAACTTGAATGTGAAAATCCGCTGTCTGCCATAAATTCAAAACAAAGTGATTTTAATGAAAGAGATGCGTTTGTAGAAAAAAGAAGGGCATTGGTTTCTTCAAATGTGTAAGAAGTATTTTCTTCAATGCAAAAATTAAAATCTTTTAGAAGTGGAGTTTTTTCATCTCCAAAAATTATTCCATTTTTTATGTAAGAAATATTACTTTTATTTTCAAGAGAAAAAACGTATTTTGAATCTGTCAAATGAAGTTCATCTAGAAAAAGACTTGCCTGAGATATAAATTTATTTTCTTCTGTATCTAGCGTGTTTATTTGAAGCGTAAAAATAGAAGCAATGCTTTCATTTGAATTAAGATAAAGGTTTTCTGTCCCTGAAGAAGAAATTTTATTGTCAATATAAACTTTTTTTTCTTCAAGATTTATTGTAAATTTATGCCATCCGGTAGATAATTCTTTTGCTTCTTTAAAAGAAAGAGCTGTTTTTAAAATACTTATATTTTCTAAAGTATCTTCATCAATTTTTTGAAAAAATACTGCAATAAAATTTTCATCAACTGAACTTATGGTGCTTTGAGAGTTTATAACTGAATCTTCCTGGTATTTAAAATAAAAAGAAAGATTTTTGTAAGAATTAAAATCTGTCTGGTAAAAAGAACGGTTTAAAGAAATAATCCCGTCGTTTTCTTGAGGGATATCTGTTTGTGTAATAATAGGTGATTTCCAGTTTATTACCTGAACTTCATTAGATGAGTTTTTATTAAAAAGGGATATTACTTCGTCTGTAAGTGAGATGTCGTATTGAGTC
>CAZALL010000100.1:0-4992 GCA_964485955.1 uncultured Treponema sp.
TCCAAAAGTTGAAGAAATAAGAAGCGTTCTTCCTGGGGCTAACTGTGGCGGATGCGGTTATCCGGGATGTGATGGTTTTGCTGCTGCATGTGCTGCCGGAAATGCTCCATGTAACGGATGTTCAGCTGGAGGAAGTGAAGTTGCAAAACGTATTGGCGAAATTATGGGTCAGACTGTAGATGCTATGCCTAAAGTTGCACTTCTTGCGTGCCAGGGAACAAAAGACTGCGCTATGGACCGTGGTTTTTACAACGGAATTAAAAGCTGTAAAAGTGCAGTTCTTGCAATAAACGGAACTAAAATGTGTACATTTGGATGTGTTGGTTTTGGTGACTGTCTTAATGTATGTAAGTTTGATGCTCTTACTATGGGCGATGACGGTCTTCCTCATGTAGACTACAAAAAATGCGTCGGTTGCGGAGCATGTGCTAAGGCTTGTCCAAAGGGACTTTTTGTTTTACTTCAGAAAAATACAAAGGGTAGTGTTGCATTGTGTTCTAACAGAAGTGAAAACCGTCCTTTAATAAAAAAGAATTGTTCAAAAGGCTGTATAAAATGCGGACTGTGTGTAAAAAAGTGTCCTAAAGGAGCGATTGCTTTGGTAAATGGTCTGCCTGTTATTGACTACAGTAAGTGTGACAGTTGTGGAACTTGTGTAACAGTCTGCTCAAGTAAAGTATTTACGCTTTTTGAGAATCTTGTTGCAGAAAAATAAAATTTATTTTTAGAAGTAACATTTATAAAAGGAGTCTTCTGTTTTTGCAGGAGGCTCTTTTTTTAATTTTTTTAGGTAAGTATGAAAATGGAAAAAATAACAGTAAGAAAATATAATAGTGTTGATCTTGAATCAATGAGAAAAATCTGGAATGAAGTTGTAGAAGAAGGTCTTACCTTTCCTCAAGAAAATCTTTTGTCCCCAGATGATGCAGTATCATTTTTTGCAGGACAAACATTTTGTGCTGTAGCAGAGGGGCGGGAGTCAAAAAATATTTACGGTCTTTATATTCTGCATCCAAATAATGTAGGCCGCTGTTCTCATATTGCAAATGCAAGTTATGCTGTAAGCCTAAAAAACAGGGGGCTTCATATTGGTGAAGCTCTTGTAAAGCACAGTCTTTTACAATCTCATAAAGAAGATTTTAAGATTCTTCAGTTTAATGCTGTTGTTGCAAGTAATATTCATGCAAGACATCTTTATGAACGCTTAGGTTTTATTCAGCTTGGAACCATTAAAGGCGGCTTTAGGTCTAAAGACGGTCATTATGAAGACATATGCCCTTATTATCATCAGGTGTAATTTATTCAGGCGGAATTATTATAAGAATGTTGCAAAAAGTGCAATATTTAATTTCTAATATATCACTTTACGCAATATATATTTTTAGTTATTATAGCCATATAAAATGTAATTAATTCCAAAAATAAAGGAGTAAATCAAATGGGAGCAAACTATTTTAATTCAATTCCATGGCGTGAAGCTCGTCTTCAGTTAGGTCATTGCCGTTCTATGGCAAAAGAAGAATTTTCTGACGGTGTAAATGCACTTAAGGGAAAGAAAATTGTAATTGTCGGCTGTGGTGCCCAGGGTCTTAATCAGGGACTTTGTTTACGCGATTCAGGACTTGACGTATCTTATGCTCTTCGTGAAAGTGCTATTACAGAAAAAAGACAGTCATGGAAAAACGCAACAGAAAACGGTTTTAAGGTAGGAACATATGATGAACTTATTCCTACAGCAGATTTAGTTGGAAACCTTACTCCTGATAAGCAGCATACACCTGTAATTACAGAAGTTATGAAGAGAATGAAGAAAGGTTCGGCTCTTTGGTATTCACATGGATTTAACATGATTGAAGAAGGAATGCAGATTCGTCCAGATATTACAGTTGTAATGTGTGCTCCAAAGGGTCCTGGTACAGAAGTATGGCATGAATTCCAGCGTGGTTTTGGTGTACCAGATCTTATTGCTGTTCATCCTGTAAATGATCCTGAAGGTAAGGGCTGGGCATATGCTAAGGCTCTCGCTGTCGGAATGGGTGGTGCAAAAGCTGGTGTTCTCGAATCTAGTTTTGTTGCTGAAGTAAAATCTGACCTCATGGGCGAACAGACAATTTTGTGCGGTATGCTCCAGGCAGGTACTATTGTTTGCTACAATAAAATGGTTAGCGAAGGTATTTCTCCAGAATATACAACAAAATTCCTTATGCATGGCTGGAACGTAATTTCTGAAGCTTTAAAATGGGGTGGAATTACAAACATGATGGATCGTCTTTCTAACCCTGCAAAAATTAAGGCAAATCAGCTTTCAAAAGATATTAAAAAATTGCTTGCTCCACTTTATCAAAAGCACATGGATGATATTATTTCTGGAAAATTCTCTTCTACAATGATGGAAGACTGGAAAAATAAAGACCACGATCTTTTGACATGGCGTGAAGAAACAGGAAAGCTTCCTTTTGAATCAACTGCAGAATCAACAGAAGAAATTTCTGAGCAGGAATATTTTGACAAGGGTATTTTAATGGTAGCAATGGTTAAAGCTGGTTGTGAACTTGCATTTGAAACAATGGTTGACGCAGGAATTAAACCAGAATCTGCTTACTATGAATCACTTCATGAAGTTCCGCTTATTGCAAACCTTATTGACCGCAAACGTCTTTATGAAATGAACCGCGTAATTTCTGATACAGCAGAATACGGTTGTTATCTCTTTAGCCGAGTGGCTGCTCCAATGATGGAAAAGGATCTTATGCCAAATATTCATACAGATGTAATTGGTAAAGGACTTGATGTAAAGGATGCTTGTGTACCTAACCAGGAACTTGTTGAAGTTAATGCTGAAATCCGTAATCATCCGATTGAAGTTGTAGGCCGTAAGCTTCGTGAATATATGACAGCAATGAAGCCTGTGCTTTAATTTATTATTAAAAATATAAAACAATAAAAGGGGCTGACTGGAGAGTAGTGTCATTCTGAATTTAGTTCAGGGGCGTTATGACACTATAATATAAACTTTCTAAGTCGGTCCTATTTTTTTTAAGATTCCCTAAACTTTATAATTTGTTTTCCGAAAATTTAAGTATGGGAATGAATGATTTTTCTGCTTCAATTGATTTGCTTCAGCGTGGAATGGATGTAGCCTCTTTGCGTTATCAGGTAACAGCTAATAACCTGGCCAATAGTGAGGTTCCAAATTATAAAAAACAGTATGTAAATTTTGAAAGCGAATTAAAACGTGCTTTTGAATCAAGGGACAATGCTCACGATACTTTTAAGATGCAGACTTCAGATCCGCGTCATATACAATCAGAAAGTCCCCGTGACTGGCGTGATGTAAGCCCTCGCCGTGTAACTGACTATGTAACTACAGCAAAGTCAAATGGAAACAATGTCGATGCCGAAGAAGAAGCAATGAATATTACAAAAATTCAGATGCAGTATAGGCTTTTAACTCAACTTACAAATTTTCAGTTTAATCAGATAAAAACTGCCATAAAGAAGTAATTTTTTTATAGGGGGAAAATATGGGTCTTTTTACCAGTATAAACATTGCAGCTACAGGAATGAGTGCAGAACGCCTTAGAACAGACGTTATAAGCGATAATATTGCCAATGCCATGACAACCCGTACTCCTGACGGTGGTAAATATCAGAAAAAGACTGTTGTTCTTGAACCAATTGCAAATAAAAATCCTACTTGGAGAAGTCCTTTTGTTCCAGATAATTTAGATAACGGTCCTGGAAAAGGCGTTCATGTTCGTGAAATTACAAAGGATACTTCTGTAGGTAGACTTGTTTATGATCCTTCACATCCGGATGCAATTCAGTCAGGTCCAAATAAGGGCTATGTTGAATATCCTAATGTTAATATTGTTAATGAAATGGTAAACATGATTTCTGCCAGCCGTGCCTATGAGGCAAACAGTGCAGTAATTCAGGGAAGTAAAGATATGTTTTCTTCAGCCCTTGAGATTGGACGCTAGTTGAGTTATAATCTT
Source organism: uncultured Treponema sp. (assembly GCA_964485955.1). GTDB lineage: Bacteria > Spirochaetota > Spirochaetia > Treponematales > Treponemataceae > Treponema_D. Next base: position 3,999 of record CAZALL010000100.1, read on the forward strand.
CTCACTGGGGATAAATTATGTTTGGAACATTGGAATTAAATCGTACTAATCCGGCTCATATTGGCAGTCAGCCTTTAATGGATTCTAAAAATAAGATTCTTAATGCAGACGGAAATTTTTCAGTTTTAGAAAATGGAAGTGTAAAAAAGAATTCTTTTGAATCATATTTAATGGATGCAGTAAACGAAATGAACGGTCAGCAGCTTGAAGTTTCTGTTATGCAGGAAAAATTAATCACTGATCCTGACAGTGTAGATATTCATGATGTTACGACTGCAATGGCAAAGGCTCAGATGTCTCTTTCTCTGGCACAGACTGTAATTGACCGCCTTGTTCAAAGCTGGAATGAACTTTCTGTTACTAGATAAAAGTTCTTAAAATCCTTGCATTAAAGTTAATAATCTCTTTTCAATTTATTTATCATATGTTACAATGAATAAAATTTATATGCTTATCGCCTTAGGCTGTGGGGAGGCTGTAGGGTGCTAAAATCGTTCACGGGAGGGGAAGATGAACGATTGGTTCAAAAAACAATCAGAAAAAATTAAGGCACTGTGGACTAAGTGGACGCCTTTAAAAAAAGGAATTGCAATTGGTTCTGTTGTGCTTGTGATAGTTGTTATTATTGTTGTGGCTCGTCTTTCTGCCAAACCTGCAACTACCTATCTTTTTAATGCTGCAGTAACTGAACAGTCAGAAAGAGATGCGATTCTTAACCGCTTGGATCAGGATAACGTAAAGGCTTATGTTTCTAATGACGGTTATATTTCTGTAAATGATGATGCAACTGCAAAAAAGTACAGAAGCATTCTTATTGCAGAAGGTTTAGCTCCTTCACGCATGGATGCATATAGTCTTTTTGATGTTACCAGATGGTCCAGAAATGATTTTGATGACAAGGTAAACTGGCTTAGAGTTACTCAAAATGCTGTTAAATCTCATCTTGAATCTTTAAATGGAATTCGTTCTGCGGAAGTAAAGCTTACTCTTCCAG
>CAZALL010000100.1:5002-6846 GCA_964485955.1 uncultured Treponema sp.
AAAGTCTTTTTTCTTCTACACAAAAACCTGTAACTGCAAGTGTAATACTTTATGCCAAGGGTGGCAGTGATGTTCTTGAAAATAAAAAGAGTGTAAAGGGAATTCAAAATCTTATTTTAAAGAGTGTTGAGGGTCTTAAAGAAGAAAATATTGTAATTGTTAATGGTGATACAAATCTTGAAATAAATGACTTTAGTGGAATGGAAGCAATTGAGCAAGTTGATCTTACTGCTAAAGAACAGAGGGTAGTTTTAAAGCTTGAGACTCAGTATTCCGGACAAATTCTTGCCGCACTTAAAGATACTTATAAAAATCGTGTTCGAATTGCATCGATGAAAATTGACATGGATATGTCAAGAAAACAATTTTCTGATGAAAAACACTATGGTATTACAATCAAACCTGATAACAAAGATACTCCTTATGATGATTCTGAAGTTGTTACTCATCTTGAACTTTCAAGTGAAACTATAGAAAAGAAATTTACTGGTACGGGTTATAATCCTGAAGGACCAGCTGGTGTTGAAGGACAGAATCCTCCTGTTTATTCTGATATGTCAAATGTTATCGGAGAACAGATAGAAACTGGAAAAAAAGTAAATAATGCAATTAATAAAACAATTACAAGCGGTGAAACAACTCCTACATGGACCCGTATTACTGCTTCTGTAAATATTGATGGTGTCTGGGGAGCTCCTCAGTATGATGCTGAAGATGCCATGGAATATTATAAAAAATATAATTATTTCTATCATCCTTATGAACCTATTCCCGAAGAAGAGTTAAAAGCAGCTACAGAAATGGCAAGAAAGGCTGTCGGTTACGATAAAAATCGCGGTGATGATGTTCAGTGTTTTAATATTCCTTTTGATCACACAGATGAATGGAAGGAAGAAGCTGCAAAATACATTAAGGCTCAGCAGACAAGAAAAGTTATAATGTACACTCTTATTGGTGTAATTGTAGTTTTACTTGCATTTATAATCTTCCGCTTTATAAGTCGTGAAATTGAACGCAGAAGAAGACTGCGCGAAGAAGAGCTTTTAAGAAGACAGCAGGCAGAAAGAGAAAAAGCTTTGTGGGAAGCAAAAGAACAGGGCATGGAAGTTACAATGTCTGTCGAAGAGCGGCGACGTGCAGAACTTCAGGAAAATGCAATTGCAATGGCAAAAGAACATCCGGAAGACGTTGCAATGCTTATCCGTACATGGCTTATGGAGGAATAGTGTATGGCAGAAGAAACCAGCGAATCAGGTGGAACAGCAAAAGCAAGTTCTGCATTAAAGCAGCAGTTTAAAGCCGGAAACTTAAAGTCTTCCAAAAAAGGTGCAAAGGATTACAAAAGTTTAACCGGTCGTCAGAAGGCAGCAATTTTTCTTGTATCTTTAGGCTCAGATGTTTCTTCAGAAATAATGAAGCATCTTCGTGAAGATGAAGTTGAAACTCTTACTTTTGAAATTGCCCGTCTTGATACGGTAGATTCAGATTTTAAAGATCAGGTTCTTGAAGAATTTCAGCAGATGATGCAAGCACAGAATTTTATCACTACTGGTGGTATTGACTATGCCCGCGAACTTCTTGAAAAATCTTTAGGAAGCCAGAAAGCAATTGATATTATTAACCGACTTACTTCAAGTCTTCAGGTTAGACCTTTTGATTTTATACGCCGTACAGACCCAGCTCATCTTTTAAACTTTATTCAGCAGGAATATCCGCAGACTATTGCACTTATCTTAGCTTATCTTGAACCGAGCAAGGCTGCCGTTATCTTGCAGAATCTTCAGCCGGACATTCAGCCTGAAGTTTCAAAACGTCTTGCTACAATGGACAGAACTTCTCCTGAT
>CAZALL010000101.1:0-1217 GCA_964485955.1 uncultured Treponema sp.
TAAAAATTTTAAGCGAAAATCAAAAAAGCGTTGTAATGGCAAATATTGTTCAGGCTCTTAAAAAAGTAAAGGGGCGTGGCGAAGTTACAATTCATGTTAACCTTGAAGACGTAAAACTTACTACAGATCATATACGTGATTTTATTCGCGAAGTAGAGAATGTAAAGAATATTCATGTAATAGAAGACAGTTCTGTAGAAAAAGGCGGATGTATTGTAGAAACAGATTTTGGTGCAATTGACGCACGTATTTCCAGTCAGCTTGGAGAACTTGAAACAAAGATTCTTGAAATATCACCAATTAAAACTGTCAGTAAGGCAGAAGTTTTAAAAAGGGACATTTAAAAGATTTTGCTCTATAAAGCGGGTGGGAAGCTGAATGAGTTCTTTTTTTGATAAATACATTAATGCTGTAGAAAATACAGAAACAATAAAGTACACGGGTTTTGTAACAGAAGTAAAGGGACTTTTAATAGAAAGTTCAGGTCCTCGTTCTGTTGTAGGTGAAATTTGTTCAATAAAAATTCCAAGTACAGAAAGTCAGGTTCTTGCAGAAGTAATTGGTTTTAGTGGAAAAACAGTAAAACTTATGGCCTACGGCGAAACAAAGGGAATTGAAAGCGGTTGTGAAGTCGTTGCAAGCGGTCATACTCTAGAAGTTCCTGTTGGTCCATCTCTTTTGGGGCGTGTAATAAATTCCGTTGGTAAAGCGTGTGATGGTAAAGAAGAAATTGTTCCAGAAACATTTTATCCTGCTATAAATTCAGCACCAGATCCAATGTCAAAAAAGCCGATTGAGCTACAGATGCAGACGGGTGTAAGGGCTATAGATGCTTTACTTTCTGTAGGTCGAGGTCAGAGAATTGGTTTTTTTGCGGGTTCTGGTATTGGTAAATCAACGATTGTAAGTATGATTGCCCGTAATGCAAAAGCTGATGTAAATGTAATTGCTTTGATTGGAGAACGCGGACGTGAAGTGCGGGAATTTATTGAAAATGATTTGGGAGAGGAAGGACTTAAGCGTTCTGTAGTAGTTCAATCAACAGGAGATGAAAGTGCAATAAGTCAGTTAAGGGCGGCTTATGTTGCTACAGCGGTTGCAGAATATTTTCGCGATCAGGGAAAAGACGTCATGCTTATGATGGATAATGTTACTCGTTTTGCTTATGCCCAGCGTCTTATTGGTTTAAGTAATGGCGAACCACCTGCACAGTCAGG
>CAZALL010000101.1:1227-6839 GCA_964485955.1 uncultured Treponema sp.
TTGATGCAATTCCAAAGCTTCTTGAAAGAAGTGGTACTAATGACAAAGGAAGTATTACTGCTTTTTATGCAGTTCTTGTTGATGGTGATGATTTAAATGAACCTATTTCTGATAAAGTGCGTGGTACTTTGGATGGTCATATTGTTCTGTCAAGAAAACTTCAGGAACAGCAGCATTATCCTGCAATAGATGTTTTAAAAAGTATAAGTCGTCTTGCAAGTCACATAAATGGCAGTGCAACAAAAAAAGCTGTCGTAAAAATGAAGAAGTGGCTTAGTGATTATTCAAGCCAGGAAGATATGATTAATGCTGGTGTTTATCAAAGTGGTCAGAATCCTGCAATAGACGAAGCTATTAAAATGCATCAGGCAATGGAAGATTTTTTGTGTCAGGACAAGGCAGAAGCTTCTACACTAAGGCAAACTTTCTTACGTATGAGTGAACTTACAGGTATCGAAATTCCAGAGGAAGAACTTACAGCTATGTGTGGCGAAGAAGAAAATGTTTCTTCTGTTTTACAAAATGAACATGCTGATGAATAATGAAAAAATTTGAGTTTTCACTTCAAAAAATTTTAGATCTCCGATGTTTTGAAAAACAGCAGGCAGAAGCAGATCTTGGAAAAACTCTTGCCGAAATAGAGTCTCTTAAAGAAAAATTAAAGTCAATTGCAGCTCAAAGAATAAATGTTGGCAGTCAGCAGGAAGGTTCCATGAACATGAATCTTTATATGCAGACGGATTCTTATTTTACTTTTCTGAGGGAAAAAGAAAATTTGTTTCTTGAAGAAATTGCCCAAAAAGAACTTGTTGCCGAAAAAAAACGTGAAGTTTTAAGACAGGCAATGAAAAAAGTAAAAGCTTTGGAAAAACTTCGCGACAAAAAAAAAGAAGAATATAAACTTGAAGTAAAAAGACAAGAAGAAAAGGCCAATGACAACATTGTAACTGCCATGACCTTTAGAAAATCTAATACTTAAATGCGGAGCCTCCAATAAATTCCCTGATGATGGAATGATCTGGAACTGCTGTTGCTGGAATTTGCGAAAAGTAATTTAAGAAGTCAAGAAGTCTTTGAGCTTCAGCATATTCTTTTTGAAGCGGTGTAACGCATCTAAGTAAAGGTGTTGCGTAAACTTTAAGTACTGGAAGTTCATAATCAAGGGCAGTGTTTAGCATCGCATCTGCATTATTTTGAAATGGGAAAATATGCAGTCTTTCACCTTTTTGAACATTTTCCCACATAGAAATTGTTGCAGCTGCAGATTTACCCCTGAATTTTGCGTCGCGTACGATACGTCTTATTAAGCGGTTGTCACTTGTCGCAATTCTGTTGTGGTCATCAAGATTAAGCTGAGTTAAAGCAGAAAGATAAATTTTGAATTTTTTTTCTGATGGAACTAAAGGTGTTAGTTTGTCATTTAATCCGTGAATTCCTTCCATTATGAGAATATCATTTTCTTCAAGTTGCATTTTTTTGCCATTGTAGTAGCGTTCGCCTTTGTCAAAATTATATGAAGGAATATCAACTGTGTTGCCTTTAAAAAGTTCAAGCAGGTCATTGTTTAAAAGTTCAATATCTAGTGCTTCAAGGCATTCGTAATCGTAATTTCCGTTTTCATCTTTTGGATTTCTTTCGCGACCAACATAGTAATTGTCAAGACTTATAACTTTTGGTCTGTAACCTAGAGCCTGTAACTGAAGGGCAAGTTTTTTACTTGTTGTAGTTTTTCCACTGGAAGACGGACCTGCAATTAAAACAACTTTAGCAGTTTTTTTGTCAGCAATCTGCTGGGCAATTTCTGCAATGCATTTTGTCTGCAATGTTTCTGAAATATCAATAAATTCATTTTGCTTACGGTTATGGATAAGTTCATTTAAACTGGCAGCCGAAGTAACATTTAATCTTTTGCCCCAGTTTTTATAGCGTCTGTAAATTTCAAAAAGTTTTGGTTCATCCTTAAATTCTGTAAGTTTTTCAGTATTGCTTTTTGCAGGAAAGCGCAGTAAAAATCCTTCGTGATATGGCCTTAGTTCAAAAAGTTGCAGGCAGGAAGTTGAAGGTGCAAGCGGACCAAAGTAAAGATCAGAAAATTCTTCCAGTGTATTTATTTCAACACGGTCGGGACAGTGAAAGTTAAGTTGTTTTCTTGTTTCTGTAAGATTAAGTTTTTCAAAAAGAGTGCATGCTTCTTCATACGAAATAAAATTTGTCTTTATAGGAAGATCTTCTTTTATAAGACGGTTCATTTCGTCCGTAAGCTTTTGTGTGTAATCACCGGGAAGTTTAATGTCATTGCTTAAAGTGTAGTAGTATCCGTAGCCTAAACTGTGACCTACAAGAAGATGTGCCTGAGGATAAATATTGTGACAGGCAGCTGCTAAAAGAAAACACAGGGAGCGTCTATAAACTAGAGAGCCTAATTTTGAATCTTCATAAACTGCTTCTAAGTTTGCAGAAATATCAACACTGTCTTCAAGAGAACAGAGTTTATTATTTACCAAAACAGCAAGCATTTTTTTATTTTCATCTTTGTCTGTTTTTAAACGGTTAATTAATGTAAAAGGCTTAATACTTTCTTCAACTTCGATTGTAGTTTTATCAGCAAATGTAATTTTAATCTTCTTCATAGATAGAAATTATAGCACGCTTTTTTTAATACTACTTAAGTTTTTTTGATTTTTTTTGCCTAAAAGTTACCTTTTTTATTTAATTTTGTTATCTTTGATATTATGGATACGGAATTAATTTTACGGCAGACAGTAGAGGATAATGAAAATATTTTGACAAATCCTGAGGCTGTTATGGATACCGCAATGCAGTTTCAGCAGCTTTTAATGCTTTATGAAAGCGGAATTAAACAGATAACAACAAAATTTGAAATTCTTGAAGATGAGTTTCAAAGTAAGCATCAGCGAAATCCAATTGAAACAATTACAAGCAGAATTAAAGAACCTATGAGTATTGCAGAAAAACTTCATCGAAAGGGTCTGGCAGTTACAATAGATAATATGGTAAATAAACTTTATGATATTGCAGGTATAAGGGTAACTTGTCCTTTTATAAGTGATGTTTATAATGTTACTCAAATGCTTTTAAGTCAGGATGATATTACGCTTTTAGAATTAAAAGATTATATAAAAAATCCAAAGAAGTCAGGCTACAGAAGTTTACATTTAATTGTAAAAGTTGCAGTTTTTTTTAGTGACCAGAAAAGAGAAATTCCTGTTGAAGTTCAGATAAGAACAATTGCCATGGACTTTTGGGCAAGTCTTGAACATCAGCTTCATTACAAAAAAGATTATCAGATGCCACAGGATATTGATATTGAATTAAAATCAATTGCAGAAACAATAAATAAAACTGACGAAAGAATGCAAAAACTTGCGGAATGTATTCCGTCTTTTGAAGTTCATAACAGTGATGATTTAGAAAAAATGATTGGGAAAAAATTGTAAAATGAAAAAGAAAATTACACTTTTATTTTTAAACTTTATATTTTTGTTTATATTAGCTGCACAATCTACGCCTGTTGAAAATTTATATCGTTATACACTGGATAACGGTCTTGAACTTTTTATTGCAGAAAATGATGCAGCTCCTCTTGTTTATATTGAAGTTGCTGTAAGGGGCGGGGGAATTGCTCAGACACAGGAAAATGCAGGACTCTTTCATTTATATGAACATATGATGTTTAAGGGAAATTCAAAGTATCGTGATGCAGCAAGTGTTCAGTCAGCTCTTAATAAAATGGGGGTCACTGATTGGAATGGTTCTACTGGAATTGAATGGGTAAATTATTATTATACGGTTCCTTCAAAGGTTCTTGAAGAAGGAATTGAATTCTGGAACTATGCGATACGTGAACCTTTGCTTGATGAAAAAGAATTTGAAAATGAAAAAAAAGTTGTACTTTCAGAAATTGAAGGAAATGCCAGTGATCCTCAGAGAATACTTTCAAAAAAACTTTCCGGTATTACCTTTCCTCTTGCACCATATAAACTTGATCCAGGCGGACTTTCAGAAACTATAAAAAAAGCAGAACTTGATGATTTAAAAAAAATTAAAGAAGAATATTATGTTCCAAATAATACAGCACTTTTTATTGGCGGAGATGTAAAGGCTCAAAAAGTATATGAACTTGTAAATAAAATTTGGGGCAGCTGGAAAAAAGCAGATGATCCTTGGAAAAAGGATAATTTCTGTCAGGATAAAAATCCTTTTTGTAAAAATCAATTTGTTGTAATTCCGTATTCAAAGATGTCTGAACAATTTGCACAGATTTGCGTAAGATTTCGCGGACCGGATACAGCCTTTGATGTAAAGTCAACTTATGCAGCTGATGTTCTTTCAACTTTGTTTGATGATCCTAAAGGAATTTTTAAAAGTACAATGACTGAAAATCAATTTTTAGCTATTCCTAATGAAGATTATGTATGGATGTCTTATCCTACAAGAAGAAAATCTGCTTTGATAGAGTTTGGTGCAGTTATTACAGAAGTGGAAAATAAAGCTGCTTCTCGTACAAAAGAATTTGCTAAGTTACTTAAAGAAAATGTAATTGATTCAATTTTAAAAAATGAAAATATTTTTTCACAGGAACAAATGCAGATGGTTGCACAAAAAATCCGTGATAATCAGATTTATGAATGTGAAACTGCAGCGGGACTTTTAACAACTCTCCGTTTTTGGTGGATTTGTGATTCTGCTGATTATTATTTTGATTATTTAAAAAATATAGAATCGACTTCTTATGATGATATAAAAGTTTTTCTTGAAAAATATATTGAGTCAAAAAATCCTCTGGTTTATATTCTTATAAATCCTTCTGTCTATGAAAAAACTAAAAATGAATTTATGCAGGAAGGTTTTACTGTTATAAATCTTGAAGCGGAGAAAAATTAATGAAACGAATAAGTGCATTTATTTTATTTTTGTTAATTGGTGTATTTGCTATAGCAAGTCCTTCAAAAATTGAAAGTCTTAAATTAAAAAATGGTATTGATTTATATTTAAGAAAAAATTCCACATCAAAAGTTCTTTGCGTAAACATTGTAATTAAGGGTGGAAGTGAATTTTTAAGCGATGAAGAAAATGGTCTTGAAGAAGTTGTTCTTTCTATGCTTACGCGGGGGTCAAAAAAATATTCTTTGGAAAATATACAGAGTCTGCTTTATTCAACTCAGGGAACACTTTCTGTAACTTCAATTGAAAATGGAAGTGTATTTTCTTTAAGTTGTATAGATTATTATTTTGATGATTTGTTTGATGTTTATATGGACTCTTTTTTAAATTCTCTTTTTGAAGAAAAAGAATTTAACTTGATGGTAAAAAATTATCAAAATTCAATTGATGCAAAATTAAAAGATCCTTCATCTTATTTGTTTACAAAAGTTTCTGAAGAATTATATAAAAATCATCCTTATTTAAAATCTTCCAGTCCTGATGCTTTGACAGTTTCTTTTTTACCTCAAAAATTTGAGGTGCTAAAAAAATTATATAAAAAACTTCTTGATACAAATCGACTTAGTGTGGTTGCCTGCGGAAATTTTAATGAAGAAGATTTATTAAAAAAATTAAATGACACTTTAGGAAATCTTCCTGCAGCAAAA
>CAZALL010000102.1:0-6786 GCA_964485955.1 uncultured Treponema sp.
CACATAAACGGAGTAAGAACAAAACTTCGCTCTCAAATTTTAAATGTAATCTTTTTCTTTATTTTTATTTTGAATGTAATAAATATTTTTTGTCCCCTTATGTTTATAATTGACGAAAACAATATTTACTCCAGAGGTCCGCTTTTTTGGATTAATGTAGGAATTGAAACTTTTTTTATGGCAGATTCATTTTTGTTATATCTCTTTGGAAAAGCCCGCGGAGGAATATTAAAATTTTTCCCCGTACTTCAATTTTTTATACCAATGATAATCTGTACATTAATTCAGAATAAATTTTACGGACTCTCACTTATATGGCCAGGAGTTGCCGTTTCTATAACAAGTCTTGTAATCTGCCTTCAAAATGAAAATCTTGTAATCGATAAACTTACTGGTATTTTTAACCGCTATTATCTTGAAAAAATAAAATCCACAATCAAAAAACAAAAACTTTTTTCAATAATGATGATGGACATGAACGGCTTTAAATTAATCAATGATAAATATGGTCACTCAGAAGGTGATGAAGCACTTGTAAACATGGCAAAAATTTTAAGAAAAACAGTAGGTGCCAGCGGAACTGTTGTACGCTATGCAGGAGATGAATTTGTCGTACTCTTAAACACAGGTAATAAGATACTTACAGAAGGTATAATTAATTCAATCCAAAAAGAAATAAATAATTACAATCTTAACAGTAAAAAAAATTATACTCTTTCTATTTCGATAGGTCATGGTATATTTGACATGAGAAAAACTTCATGGGACGATGTATTAAAAACTGTTGACCGCAGGATGTATAAAAACAAAGCTGCTTATTATAAAACAAATGCTCAATTAAACCGAAGGTCATAAAATAAATGTTAATCTGTAAGCCTTATTTTTATTTCAAATGCTCCAATAGTAAAAAAATATGATATAATTGTCTTAATAAAAAACTTATAAAATATTTTTTAATGCCTTCTTACTGGAGAAAACTATGAGTGCTTTAGGACTTGCAACATTTATCTTTACAATTCTTGTATCAATTTTTCACCTATGGGTCTGTCTTAGTCAGTACAAAAAAAACGGAAATGCATGTCAATCAAAATTTCTTGCGGACTGTTCAAAACCCATGCTTATGCCACTACTTGCCTTGAGTGCACTTTTTATTCTTCTTGAAAAAAATGCACCGGCTTCAAAAAGTATGCTACTTGCACTAGCTTTGATTTTTGGAACAGCCGGTGACTGTTTTCTTTTAAATGCAGAAAAAAAGATTAACTTTAATCTTGGAACAATTTCATTTTTAATAGGACACTTTTTTTATCTTGCAATTTTTCTTCCTTCTGCTTTTTCTTTACCTTGGTTTATATTTTTAATTGTAGCTCTTCTAGGAATTATATTTGCGGTCATGACTTTTTTTATGCTCAAAAAACCTAAGGGACTTACTGGTATTTTATGCATGCTCTATTCTTTTATAATAGTTGTACTTATTTTTAGCGGAATTGCAATGCTTTTAGCCCATAAAAAAGAAGGCATTTTTGTAATTACAGGAGCATTAATTTTTGCGATATCTGACTCTGTGCTTTCAAATACCTTATTTGTTAAAGACTTTAAGAATTCAAGATTTGTTATAATGTTCACTTACATAATTGCACAGATGCTTTTAGTATGGGGAGTAATTTATCCATTTGTAAAAAAATAAATTTTACCTGTCTGTAAAACGTTTGAGGAAGGTCTGCATTCTTTCTGTTTTAGGATTATTTATTACTTCCTGAGGCTCACCTTCTTCAACTATAAGCCCGCCATCCATAAAAATAATATGATCACTTGTATCCCGGGCAAAAGACATTTCATGAGTAACAACAACCATTGTCATCTTTTCTAAAGCCAATTCCCTTATAACACTAAGTATTTCACCTGTTAACTCAGGATCCAAGGCACTTGTTGGTTCATCAAAAAAAAGTACCTGTGGTTTTAAGGAAAGTGCTCTGGCAATAGAAACACGCTGCTGCTGACCGCCACTTAATTCACATGGATAAGAAGCAGCTTTTTCTTCAAGTCCCATTTTTTTTAAGAATTGCATTGCAGTTTCTTCAGCTTCTTCTTTTGATTTTTTTAACACCACCCTCTGTGCTTCAGTTATATTTCGTAAAACAGAAAAATGCGGAAAAAGATTAAAGTTTTGAAAAACAAGTCCTACATTTAAACCAATCTGCCTTAATGTTTCTTTAGGCTGATATTTTCCATCAATAACCATAGGAATACCGCAGATAGTAATTGAACCTGAATCAACAGTTTCTAATTGACAGATGCTTCTTAAAAGCGTAGATTTTCCGCTTCCACTAGGACCAATAATTCCAAGTACTTCTCCACGCTTTACAGTAAAATTTATATCCTTTAAAACATTTAATGAACCAAATGATTTTTTTAAATGAGATACATTTATAATTTCATCACTTCTAGAAAAATCAAAATTAACACTGTCAGTATTTTTTTTCATAAAATTCCTACTTGTAATAATTAAGCTTATCTTCTGCAACAGCAAAAACTTTTGCAACAAGATAATTCATTATAAAATAAAAAACACCTGCAATAAAAAGTGGCATTGTACTTACCAAACGACCACTCTGAGTCTGAGCAACATGAAATAATTCAGCAACTCCTAAAACCTGTACAAGTGCAGTATCTTTTACAAGAGTAATTACTTCATTTCCCATAGCAGGAAGAATTCTTTTTACAACCTGCGGAAGTATAATTCTAAAAAAAGTCTGATTACCTGTAAATCCTAATATTTTTGCAGCTTCGTACTGTCCTGCCGGAATTGACTGAATACCACCACGATATATTTCTGCAAAATAACATGCATAATTTATAGACATTGCAACAATGGCAGCAGTAAAACGGTCAAAACCTGGAAGATTACCAGAATATCCTAATGCTTTAAAAAATAAAGGTGGTGCAAAATAAACAAAAATAAGCTGCAGCATCAAAGGCGTGCCTCTGATAATAAGCATGAGTACATTTGTTAAAACTGCAAGCGGTTTAAATTTACTCATTCTACCAAATGCAATTAAAAGAGCCAGAGGTAATGAAAATAAAAGTGTAAGAAAAAATACTTCAAGACTCACGCCACAAGATTTAAACATTGTTACTATAAGTGTTGAAAAATTTATTCTCTCAAAATAAGCAGCCATATTTACCTTAAAAATATTTATAAGCATCACTAAAAATAAAAATCTTTAGTGATACTCATAATTTTCTATACTAAATTTTATTCAGCGATAACAGATCTGTCTTCGCCAAACCATTTGTCAGAGATAGAAGAAACTGTTCCGTCATTCTGAAGTTCTACAAGAATCTGCCATACAGAGTCACGAAGACTTTCGCTTCCTTTTCTAAAGCCAATTCCGTATCCTTCTGGAGCAAGAGATTCTTCAAGAACATGCATTGTCTTAAGACCAGTTTTAATTGTGTAATCTGCAACAACTACATCCATTACAACTGCATCAAGCTTATTGATTTCAAGATCATTTAATGCAAATACGTTGTCATCAAATTCAATAACAGATGCAAGACTTGCCTTAAATTCCTGTGCAGCTTCAATAGCTTCCTGAGCAGATGAACCTTTCTGAACACCAACAGTTTTTCCTGCAAGATCTGCAAGAGTTTTGTAGTTAGAAGAGTCATTTACTACAACAACCTGAGCATTGTTAAGGTAAGGTTTTGTCATTGCCATTGATTCATTACGTTCATCTGTAATTGTAAATCCGTTCCAGATACAGTCAATTTTTCCTGAAGAAAGTTCCTGTTCCTTTGCAGACCATGAAATTGGCTGTGTTACAAGTTTTACACCAAGCTTTTCTGCAACCTTTGAAGCAAGGTCAATATCATAACCTACAATTTCATTGTTCTTGTCACGAAATCCCATTGGAGGAAAGGCGTCATCAAGACCCATTACAAATGTACCCTTTGCCTTAACATCTTCTACAGTTGCATTCTTTACCTTCTGCTTACTGCAGCCTGTTACTGCAAGACCCATTAAAAGTGCAGCTGTAAAAACAAAAGACTTTTTCATTTTATTCTCCTTTAATAAAAAAAATATATTTTTAAGGAACAAATTAAAGTTCCTCAATTTCCTCAACATCATCCGTTTCTTCAGTTTTTTCAACATCATCAACAGTATCTTCAAGGTTATTGATAAAACTGTCTGCATTTCCAAAATTAAGATAGTCCGGAAGTTTTTCTTTTATTTCTTCAATCAGTTCATAAACAGGAATTTTTATATGTACTCCCTTAAGGATAGCATCATCAATATAACGAAATCTAAAATAATCTTTTACAATTCTATATGTCTGTTCACTAACTAAAATTTTTGTAGAATATTTTTTATTTATATCTTCAATTCTTTGAGTAATATTTACATTGTTACCAATTACAGTGTAGTCAAGTCTCTGCATACTTCCTACATTACCAACAATTACATCACCTGAATTAATACCTATTCTTGTAAAGAGAGGTTTTGAAATAAGTTTTTCACGAAGCAGCTGTTCATTCAAAACATACTGCATTCTCTGCATTCTTATTGCTGCAAGACAAGCTCTTAATGCGTGGTCCGTTAAAGTTTTAGGAGCACCAAAAAAAGCCATTATCGCATCCCCTTCATATTTATCAATAGTTCCGCCCAAATTAATTATAATCTGCGACATTTCATTAAGATACATGTTAAGAACCAGAAGTAATTTCGAAGGAGACATTGTTTCACTTAACGGAGTAAAATCTGCAATATCGCTAAAAATAATTGACAAATTGGTTTTCTTTCCACCCGGATGAAGAACTTCTGAACTGTTCATAATGTCACTTACAACTTCCGGTGAAACATAACGGCTAAAGGCATACTGTAAACGATTTTTCTGACCTTTTAAAAAACGCATTTCTTGTTTTATAAGTGAATTATTAATAATTCTTGCAACTGGAATAAGTAATTTTATCTGAGCCGGTGAATATTTCTTATTCTGAATATTTGATCCTACAAAAAGATAACCTGCAAAATGATTTGGAAAAATTATGGGAATAGAAAGAGAACCATCTTTATGGCACAAAAGTCCACGGCAGTCCTTATGATTTTTTATTCTTTCTTCAACAACAGAGCCCAAGAATGAAATTGATTTTACCTGTTCACCGTAATATTGAACTCTGTCTCCACTGTCTTTTTTATCTGCATAAAATAAAATAAATGAACAGTTAAAACGTAATGTAAGCCAGTAAGAAACGCGTCTATATAATTCAAGCGGGGTTTCTAATGCAAGAATATCAGATTCAAGCTTATCTAATTCTAAAGAGGCCTGAGAAATTATTCCGCTGTCTTTACCGGCAGAAAGTGTCATTACTTTTCTTCCTTATAATTCTTGCTGCAGAATTTTTTTAGGGCAGAAATCTGCTGCTTTACAGTTTTTGAAGAAGGACCACCTGTTGTTTTTCTGGCTTCTGCACAGGCTCGCGGTGTAATAAGCTCAAAAACATCATCTTCTATTAAAGGTGAACACATCTTAAGTTCTTCAGTACTAAGATCTTCAATTTTTGTAAGTCCTGCATCAATTGCCATTCTTACAGCTTTAGCAGAAACCGAATGTGCTGTTCTAAAAGGCATTCCTTTTTTTACGAGGTAATCTGCAAGATCTGTAGCATTTGCAAAACCGCCTTCACAACTTGCCTCAAGATTTTTTACATTCCACCTGGCAGAAGAAATCATTGCTGTAAAAACTTTAAGATTTGATTCAACACAGTCAAGAGCGTCAAATAAAGGCTCCTTGTCTTCCTGAAGGTCCCTGTCATATGCCAGAGGAAGTCCCTTTACCATTGTAAGAAGATTAATTAAATCACCATAAACTTTTCCTGTTCTTCCACGTATAAGTTCTGCAAAATCAGGATTTTTTTTCTGTGGCATGATTGAAGAACCAGTAGACCATTTTTCGCTTAGATCAACATAAGCAAACTCACTTGTAGACCAAAGTACAATTTCTTCACACATACGGCTTAAATGTGACTGAAGCAGAGCAAAGTCTGAAGTAAACTCAATGCAGTAATCCCGGTCAGAAACTGAATCTAAAGAATTTTCAGTAACACCTTCAAAGCCTAATTCTCGGGCAACCATTTCTCTGTTTAATGGAAGACCAGACCCCTGTAAAGCACCACTTCCCAATGGGGAAAGATTTATATGTTTTAGTGAATCTTCCAGTCTTATCCAATCGCGCTTTAACATTGATGACCATGCACAAAGATGCTGGGCTAAAGTACCTGGCTGTGCGTGCTGCATATGAGTATAACCAGTTAAAAGAGTATGTATATGTTTTTCTGCAATTGAATTAAGTGCTGTAATTGCAGTTAAAATTTCATTCTGCAAAAGAGGAATTACACGGCGAAGATAAAGGCGTTCATCAAGTGCAATCTGATCATTTCTTGAGCGACCGGTATGAAGTTTTTTTCCAGGTTCCCCTATTCTGTCTGTAAGGGTTGCTTCTATAAATGAATGAATATCTTCTGCACTGTAATCAATTGAAAGTGAACCATTTAAAAGATCTTTTTCAATTCCTTTAAGTCCACGAACAATTTTTGAAGCTTCTGCCTGAGAAATAATATTTACTTCACCCAGCATTGAAGCATGTGCCATTGAACCTCTTATGTCATCAAGTGCCATGCGTTCATCAACATGAATACTTGTTTCAAATTCTACAGCAGCTGCATCAGGTCCTTCTGCGAAACGTCCGCTCCACAAAGCCTTATGATTATCATTTGTAATGGCTGCAT
>CAZALL010000103.1:0-6722 GCA_964485955.1 uncultured Treponema sp.
CGCCAGAGGTTAATCCTTATGTGTCAATTATCAATCGGCCTAAAATTCTTTATGATATGTCTTCAGCAGAAAATACTTCTTTTCTAAATTCTAGGGAATTTACATTTGATTTTTCTTATCGCGATCTTGA
The DNA here is from genome assembly GCA_964485955.1 of uncultured Treponema sp. Taxonomy (GTDB): domain Bacteria; phylum Spirochaetota; class Spirochaetia; order Treponematales; family Treponemataceae; genus Treponema_D. Next base: position 131 of record CAZALL010000103.1, read on the forward strand.
ATGTTTAAAAAATCAATTCCATTTACCACCTTCAAGATATAAGCTTTTAAAATATTTCTTTGAACATAAAAATTCTCCGTGCAAAATATCAGAAATTTGTAATTTTATGTGGAATGAATATGACTCGAAAAAAATACAAACATTATATGCATATATATATGACCTTAAAAGTGTGTTAAAAAAATGGCAGAAAAAATCTGTGGAACTTGCACGCTTTGCAAAAGAAGAGTACATTTTTCTTACAGGAAAATATAATAATGAAGTCAAACAGAATTTTTTCGCTGATAGACAAAGTGATTTATGAGTATAATTTAATTGAGGATGGAGATAGAATTTTAATAGGTGCTTCTGGTGGGAAAGATTCAACTTTGCTGTGTGAATATTTTTCAAATAGAATGAAACGTCTTACGGGAGTAAAAGTAAATCCTGGTGAAGCTAGATTCCAGTTTAAGGCACTTCATATTCAGTCTGAAATTACCCAGCCTCTTGATAAAAGTCTGTGCGTCTTGTTTGATAAATGGAATGTTCCTTATGAAAGTATTGAAATTAATGTACAGGAAAGACTTGCACCAGGGAAAAAAATGAGCTGTTACTGGTGTTCCTGTCAGCGCAGAAAAGAGCTTTTTTTATATGCCAGGGAAAACGGTTTTAACAAAATTGCTCTAGGTCATCATTTGGATGATGTGCTTGAAACTTTAATTATGAATTCAACTTTGCATGGTGAATTAAGTACTATGACTCCACGCCTTAAGTTTAATAAATTTCCAGTTACTGTAATAAGACCTCTTTATTATGTTGGCGAAGAAATGATTATAAATCATGCAGAAAAAGAAAATTGGAAAAAGATTACTTGTACTTGTGATTTTCAGGAAAATTCTGACAGAAAAGGAGCAAGGCAAAAACTTGAAATTTTAACTGATCACAATTTTGATACAAAATTAAGACTTTTGTCTTCGTTAAAAAAAATAAAGACAGATTATTTGCCTTGAAAAATTTTTATATAAAGTTGAAAAAAATTAAATTTCTGATTGTATATTAATACGTGAATATTTTTATTTTAGCTCAAAAAGTTTTGTATTTTTTTAGAAAAGTTTTTTCTTTTTGTTTTGGAAGAGAAACTTGCGTTGCCTGTGGCAGAGAAACTCTTGTTTTACCTTTATGTAAGTCCTGTCTTAAAAAACATTTTATGAAGGTAGATTTTAATTTTCGTTGCAGTGTGTGTGGAAAACCTCTGGTAAGTGAAGAAAAAATCTGCATGGCATGTCGTGAAACCCCTGTTATTTGTAACTGCGACCGCGTTCTTCCTTTACATACTTATCGTTTATGGAAAAAAAATCTGCTTTTTCAATGGAAAATTTGTGAAAAGCGGGTATTGAGTCCAGTCTTTGCAAAGCTTATTGATTTTGTTTTAAAAAATCAGTTTAACGGTCAGTCTTTTACATTGGTTCCTGTTCCGCCACGTTCTGGAAAGAAAAAATTAAAGGGATGGGATCAGATAGAAGAATTGTGTTCAATTTTGAAAAATTGCTATGGTTATAAAGTGTTAAATATTTTAGAGCGCTTAAATGTATGTGAACAAAAAAAACTGGATCGTAGAGAACGTCTTGAAACTAAGGGTAAGGCATATGGAATTTCTAAAAAATGGCTTTGCATTTCTCAGAACAAAATACCGGATTTTTGCATTATAGTTGACGATGTGCTTACAACTGGGATTACTGTAGAAAATTGTGCCTGCTGCTTAAAGAATTTTGGTGTTAAGAGGGTAGAGGCCTTAACTCTTTTTATAGTAGACTAGCATTAAATTGTGTTGTAAAATAAGGGGCTAAAGATATATTATTGAAGAAAATTGCATGTTTTTACTACAGGAGTAGCCGATGGCTCAGGAAAATACAGAATTTCAGCTTGTAACTTTTAGGCTTGGTGAAGAACTTTATGGCGTTGACATTATGGATGTTAAAGAAATTGTAATGACTCAGTCAGTCAGACCTATTCCAAATGCTCCGTATTATGTAGAAGGAATTATAAATCTTCGCGGTGAAATTATTCCTATAATAAATTTACACAAGCGTTTTCATATTCAGAAAATTGAAATTGCAGAAGATGCCATTGATGAAGGCGGTTTTATTATTCTTGAAATTGAAGGAAATAAAATAGGAATTATTATAGACCGCATTGCTCGATGTGTTCCTGTAGAAAAAGGTGATATAAAACCTCCGCCACAGATGCTTACTGGTATTGGAACAGAATATATTCAGGGAGTTGTAAGACAGGATAGTGAATATCTGATTATTCTTGATATTAGAAAATTATTTAATCCTAAGGAACTTCAAAAGGTTCTTGGAAGATAAAATTATATTTTAATTGTTAAAAAAAATAAAATAAATAAAAGGAAAATAAAAAAAATGATTTCAACGTACAGCCCAACTATCAGACGTAAGGAAATGGAAGCAGTTTTAACCTGCATGGTGGACGAAAAAATTGGTCCTGGCGAATTGAACCTTCGCCTGATTCAGACTGTAAAAGAAATGACTGAATGTGATGGTGCTGTTGCTTTAAGAAGTCCAGCCCTTGCCCTTGAATATGCTCTTAAGGCTTTATCTTTAGAAAGCGGGAGTGGCGTAATTCTTTCGGCCCTTGCTCCTTCATGGCAGATTCTTACTGTAGAAAAGTTAGGTTTTAAACCAATGGTACTTGATGTTGCAGAAGATACAGCCTGCATTTTACCTGAACTTGTTGATGAAGCCGTAAAAAATGGTGCAAGAGTTTTAATTCTTACAGAAACTATGGGGATTTTACCTGATATAAAACAGTTTTTGTCATTTGGAATTCCTGTAATTGAAGATATTTCACAGTCTGCACTTTCTTATTATCCGCTTGACGAAAGTGATGTTGAAGTTCAAAAGCAGCTTGAACGTCGTGCAAAAAAGGAACAGGCAGCAAAGGCTAGTGGAGAAGTCCTGGAACTTGCTGAAATTAAGGGTAAGAGAGCCGGAATGTATGGAACTTATGCAATTCTTGGTCTTGAAGATAGGGATATTTTAACTTGTGGTGGCGGGGCTGTCCTTATGGCACCTAACCGCCGTGAATGGATTGTACTTAAGAAACTTGCAGATGAAGCTCAGAGTGTAGATATTCTGCCAGATTTGAGTTGTGCTTTAGCATATGTCGAGTTTAAAGAATTTGCTAGAAATGAAAAAGTCCGTCGTGAACTGTTTACGGCTTACTCCAGGGCAATTATGTCTGGAAAACATAAAACTTTTGTACGAGCCCAAGATGATGGTTCTACAATCTGTTCATTTCCGCTTGTATTAAATACAGGTTTTAAAGATGCAAAGGCTTATGCTCAGAAAAAAGATATTGAAATAAGACAGGCTTTTGAAAATTCAATTATTGCACTGCGTCAGGAAAGTCTTGCTTCTGAATGTATATGTGCAAATTCACTTCTGCTTAGAACGGCACTCTTTCCTCTTTATCCTCGTTTAGGGAAAAAAGACGTAGAGCGTATTATAAAAGTTCTTTCAACTTTGCTGTAAAATGAAGAAGTGTCTTATTGTAGTAAATAGTTTTAAAAAAGAAGCACCTCTTTTAGGAAAAGTAATTCTTAATTTTTTAAATGAAGAAGGAATTAAGGCATCTTTGTATTCCTATGATGGTTCTGTGCTTTACAACAAGGCTAAGAACCTGTCAGAAAATACAGCGGACATTGATTTAAATTCAGTTTTTGAAGGTAACGATTTTGTTGTTTCTTTAGGTGGAGATGGAACTGTACTTTTTGTGAGCAGAATATGTGCTTCTTTAGGAATCCCGGTTTTTCCTGTTAATTTGGGTGAATTTGGATTTTTGGCAGGGGTAAAAAAAAATGAATGGAAAACGGAATTAATTTCGTTTTTAAATGGTAAATCTTCTGTTGCAGAACGTTCTTTAGTAAAAGCACAGGTTTTTCGTGGAAATGAAAAAATTTTTGAATCTGTTGCGATGAACGATATTGTAATATCAAGTGCTGTAAGTGTTCATTTGGTAAATTTAAAAGTTTCTTATAAGGGACTTGATTTAGGTAATTTTAAAAGTGACGGTCTTATAATTGCAAGTGCAACTGGTTCAACAGCATATTCAACTGCGGCAGGAGGTCCGATTGTTGACCCTTCAATGGATGCTCTTATTTTAACGCCTGTCAATTCATTTAGTCTGTCGGCACGCCCTTTAGTTTTATCTCCCGACGGAACTATAGAAATTACTGTAGAGCCTTCACGCGTTTTGCTGGAACTTGTGGCAGACGGTCAGATTCCTTTTAATTTAACGGCTGGTGATGTAATAAAATTAAATATTTCAGAAAATAAAGCCCGTCTTGTTTGTTCATCAAAAGAAAACTTTTTTCTTGCCCTGCAGAACAAACTGAACTGGTCGGGAGGTCCAAATGCTTGAAGAATTAGACATAAAAAATTTTGCCCTTATAGATAAAGCTCATGTTGAATTTAAAAAAGGTTTTACTGTTTTGAGTGGTGAAACTGGTGCCGGTAAGTCTATTCTTATTGGAAGCCTTGCCTTTGTTTTGGGCGGAAGGGCTGGTTTGGAGCAGATTAGAAGTGGTGAACACGAAGCATCTGTGAGTGCCTTATTTTTACTTGAGTCAAAAGAGTCAAAAGCCTGGCTTGAAGAACATGGTATTGAAGCGGAAGAAAATAGAATCCTCTTACGCCGTATAATCCGTGATACTGGAAAAAGCAGTGCCTGGATAGGTTCAACTCCTGTAACTCGTGCCGATCTTGCAGATTTTGCATCATTTTTAGTTGACATTCATGGTCAGCATGAACAGCAGTCTTTGATGAAGGTTTCAGAACACAGGCGTTACTTGGATGTTTATGCAGACATAACAGAAGATGTTGCTTCTTTTACAGAACTTTATACAAAATTAGTAAATAAGAGGCAACTTCTTGAAGGTTTAAATACAAATGAAACTGAAAGGCAGAATAAAATAGAACTTCTTACATTTGCCGTAAACGAAATTGATGAAGCAAAAATAAAAAATGATGAAGATAAAGAACTTGAAGATGAAGAAAATAAACTTTCATCATTTGAAAAACTTTATAGTGATGCTGAAGAAATAAATTCACTCTTAAGTGGGGACAATTCTCTTGTGCCGGTGTTAAAGCGTCTTACTTCAACTGCTTCTCATGCACTTACACTGGATAAATCTCTTGAAGCTTTAAGTGACCGTCTTCAGTCATCATTTTACGAACTTGCAGACATTGCAGAAGAGTTCAGTCGTTATAAAAATTCTTTAGTCTATGACCCGCAGCGTCTTGCAGAAGTTCAGGACAGACTTGAAATTTTGTATAAATTAAAGAAAAAATATGCTTCTTCTCCCAATGCTCCTTTAAGTGAAGTTCTTGATTATGCACAAAAAGCTCACAGTCAGTTAGAACAGCTTACTGGTGCTCAGGCGGATAAATCTGTTTTGCAGGAAGAAATTAAAGCTTTAGAAAAAGAAGTGTATTTAAAGGCAAAAGACTTGCATGACAAACGCTCTCTTGCTTCTCAAAAGATGGCTTTGGGTGTAGAAACGATACTTTCTAAACTTGGAATGAAGGATACAAAGTTTAGAGTTAATCTTGCAGAAAAACCTGGTGATGACATAACACAAAAATGCGGTCCGTACGGAATGGATAATATTGAATTTTTAATAGCTGCAAATCCAGGTTCACCGCTTTATCCTCTTGCAAAAATTGCTTCTGGTGGTGAAATAAGCCGTGTAATGCTTGCATTAAAAACAATTCTTGCTTCGGGTGATACAACTGCTACTTTAGTATTTGATGAAATTGATACAGGTATTGGTGGTGAAGTTGCTCTTTCTCTTGGTTTACACATGAAGGAACTTGCAAAACAAAAACAGATTTTGTGTATAACTCATCTTGCCAGCATAGCTTCTTGTGCTGATAATCAGATAAAGATTCAAAAAGGTCTTGACGGACAGTCAACTTCAACTCAGGTTTATCAGATAGAAGGAAAAGAGCGTGTTAAAGAAATTGCCCGTATGCTTTCAGGTGATGTTGATTCAGTTGCATCTCTTGAACATGCTTCTTCACTTCTTGAGCGCAACGGAGGAAAGTGATGGGAAAAATTTCAGATACATCCAGGGAAGAATGTGCAAATAAGCAGAAGCCTTATAAAGATTCAATAGCTGCTTCCTTAAAAAAAGAAAAAGATCTTCTTAATGCAATAAAAATGGACAAAACTGGTTCTGCCTATAAAAAAATTCTTTTGGCAGAAGAAATGATTTACATTGCAACCCTTGAAATTGCACTTAATGACATTCAGCAGGAACTTTTAGGAACAAAAAATAATGATGCGCTAAATGAAGGTCGTAAGGTTTTATACAAGGGAATTATTTATCTTGAAGAAATTGTTACTAACCAGGTTGACTGTTCTTTTTCTGACTTGGAAAAAAATCTTGCAGAAATTGCAAATGTCCCGATAGAAAAACGTTATTACCTTGTACGAAAAATGGGACTTGCAATAGATTTGTTGATTGCTGCATTTGGTGAAAATTCAAAATGGAAGTGGTCTTTTGTTGAATTGCAGGGTCGTTTTTGTG
>CAZALL010000104.1:0-6713 GCA_964485955.1 uncultured Treponema sp.
AGACAGTTACCGTCTTGTTTTTGCAGAAGCAGACTTTGTCCCGGGATTTATCTGTGACCGATATGTAGAAAAAAGTGGAAAGGTTTATCTGGTAGTTCAGTTTCTTGCTTTAACGTGTGAAATCTCTAGAAAAGAACTTATAGATTCACTTATTGAAGTATGTAAGCCTTTTGCAATTTATGAAAAAAGCAATACAGAGGTTATGGCAAAAGAAGGTCTTGAAGAAAAAACTGGCTTTATCTATAAGTCTGGTGAAAAAATTATAAATATAATTGAAAACGGTGTTGAACTTGAAGTTGATATCGCAGACGGTCAGAAAACGGGATATTTTCTGGATCAGAAATTTAATCGTTCAAGGGCAGCATCTTTTTGTCATGGAAAAAAAGTTTTGGATACATTTACTCATACCGGTGCATTTGGACTTAATGCGGCAAAGGCAGGAGCAAGAGAGGTAATTTCTGTTGATATTTCACAGGATGCTGTTTCACTTGTAAATAAAAATATCAAGTTAAACGGAGTGGAAGATAAAATGCAGGCAGTTTGTGCTGATGTATTTGATCTTCTTAAACAGTATGAAGAAGAAGGACAGAAGTTTGATGTAATTATTCTTGATCCTCCGGCATTTACAAAAAGCGGAAAGACAATTGAAAAAGCATACGGTGGCTATAAAGAAATTAATCTTAGGGCAATGCGTCTTTTAAATGCAGGTGGTATTTTAGTTACCTGTTCATGTTCATATTATTTTGATGAAAATATGTTCTATTCAATGTTAATGCATGCTGCGATGAATAGTCATAGAAAAGTTCAGATTTTAGAAAAACGCGGGGCAGGTCCAGATCATCCTGTTTTACTTGGTTACCCAAAAAGTGAATATCTTAAGTGTGCAATCTGTCGTGTAATTTAATGAGTGAATATAATTGTATTGTTGTTTTAGGTCCTACTGCGGTTGGAAAAACATACATTGGAGTAAACATTGCTTCTCATTTTGATTTGCCTGTAATAAGTGCAGACAGCCGGCAGGTATATAAGGGACTTGATCTTGGAAGCGGAAAAGATCTTGATGAGTATACTGTTACTGTAAAAAATGCAGACGGAAGTGAAGAAAAAAAAGAAGTTCCTCATTATCTTATTGATATTGCAAGTCTTGATCAGGAATACAATGTTTTTAATTACCAGATGGATTTTTATAAAGTTTTTAATTCTTTAGATAAAATACCTGTGGTAGTTGGCGGAACTGGAATGTATCTTGATGCAGTTATCCGTGGATATGATTTTGTGTATGTTCCAGAAAATGCAGAACTTAGAAAAGATTTTGAAAATAAAAGTCTTGAAGAACTTGGACAAATGCTTCTTAAGTTAAAGCCAGACCTTCACAATAAAAGTGATCTACTTGAAAGAGAACGTGTTATCCGTGCCCTTGAAATTCAACTTTATATGAAAAGCAGTGAATGTGAACTTTTAAGAAAAAAACAGCTTATGCGTCCTGTAATAAAACCTTATGTAATAGGAACAACTGTAAGCCGTGATGTGCTTCATAAAAATATAAAAATACGTCTTAGAGAAAGAATAGAGCTGGGAATGATAGAAGAAGTTGAAGGTCTTCATAAAAACGGTGCTTCCTGGGAGCGTCTTGAAAAACTTGGTCTTGAGTATAGATTTGTAAGTCAGTATCTGGAAGGAAAAATTTCTTCAAAAGAAGAAATGGAAGAACTTCTTTATCATGCTATAAGTCAGTTTGCAAAAAGACAGGAAACATGGTTTCGCGGAATGCAAAAAAAAGGCGTCACAATCAACTGGCTTCCCTTGATGGAGGATAAAAAGGAACGTCTGAAGGTGGCGCTTTGTGAAGTTCAGTCTAAAGTTTTTTAGGCATTAACGGCTACTTTTTCTGCAAGGTCATCAATGCGTGTAAGGTAACCTGTGCGAATGCAAGAGTCAAAAAGTGCCTTGGAAATGTAATCTGTTGTTATGTCATTGTAACCGTCTCTGTCACGAACAATGCGGACAACATATCCGTCATCTACTTCACGAACAATTGACATATAGTCATCTTTGCTGCCAATGCTTTTTAATGTGTAATTTCCCATATAAAGCTCCTTTGGAATTTTTAATTTTCCAAGTTACCTTTATTTTCGGTTATTAAAAAAAAATGTTTAGGGCATTTGATAAAAAAAATTAACGGGTTATTTAAATGATTTATTATGATTCACATTTTCATGCTTGTGATTGTATGAGACTTCCGCAGCCACAAAAAAATATTTATTTTGCGGGCTGTACTTGTGCTGTTAAAAGAGAAGAATATTTTTTTGACCAAAAAATGATTTTAAATAATCCTCAATACATTCAGTCTTTTGGAGTACATCCTTATTATTTAAATGAGGAAGATATTTTATTTTTGGAACAACTGCTTTTTGAAAATAAAATTGCTGCAGTTGGCGAAATAGGCTTTGATTTATTTACGCAGGAATTAAAAAAAACTTTAGACAGACAGAAAAAAATATTTGAAAGTCAACTGGATCTTGCTATTAAATATGACAAACCTGTAGTTATTCATAATCGTAAGGCATTAAATTTAATTTTTGAATATAAAGGAAAATTAAAAAAAATAAGGTCTGTAATTTTTCACGGATTTTCTTTTGGATTTAATGAATCATTATCTATTTTAAATAACGGAATAAATGCATATTTTTCTTTTGGAAATATTTTGTTAAAAAATTCCACAAAGGCTTTTGACACATGCTTAAAAATTCCTCTTGATAAGATTCTTCTTGAAAGTGATGCACCTTTTATGACATTAAAAAATGGCGAAAAAACTTTACCAGAAAATATTATCAATATTTATAAAAAATTTGCTTTGATTAAAAATATCGATGAAGAAGAACTTTGTTTTTTGATGGAAGAAAATTTTAAAAATGCTTTTTGCCTTTAACATATTTTTTAGGTTAAAGAATTTTTAGTGTTTTATTTATTTCTTCAACTAGTATTTTATAGTCTTCAAAAAAAGTTTTATTGAGTTCACTGATATTGCCACTGCTTTTTTTTCTAAGAACGTCTTCTAGACTCTGACCGCTTTGACCTAATTTTTCACCGCCAAGCTGTCTTGCAGCACCTTTAAAATAATGAACATATTTTGCAGCTTCTGTAGTATCATCACTTTCTTCAAGTTTTAATAGTTCATTTATGTTAAATTTTTTGTCTTCCGTAAAAGACTGCAGAAGTTCCTTATAAAGTTCTTTTTCACCGCCCAGCATTTCGAGTGCATCTTTAATGTTAAGAATCATTGCATCCATGCTGGATACTATAGCGTGAATTTATTTTTTTTGCTATGATGATTTTACTTTTAAAAGGGGTTTTTATGAAGCAATTAAAAATTTTTATGTATATAAATGCTGCTGCATCACTTTTGTTTAGTCTGCTTTCTTTTCCATTGGGATTGGATGTTTCTATTCTGGCATATCCTCTTGCCTTGGGCTTTAGTGCGGCGATGTTTTATTTTGTTTATAAAAAAATTTTTAAAGAAAATTCAATTTCTAAATTGCGCTATATAAGACTTTTTTACCAGTATCAGCCTTTTGTTTTTTTAACTTCTTTTGTAATTCAGAGGGCAGGAAAAAGAGGTGCTCCTTTTGCCCTGGATTTAATCTTAGTTTTACTATGGGTTGTTATTTTAATTTCTACACTTGCCGTTCAATATTTCTTTAACGAAAAAAGAGTTTATAAGTTAAATTCAGACTGGGAAAAGGAACATAAAAAAAATCCTTTTGTAAAACCGCATGGAATAAAACGAGTTTTTTATGAAATTTTTGAATGGGTTGATGCTCTTTTACAGGCAGTTTATATAATTATTCTTATAAATATTTTTCTTTTTCAGCTTTATGAAATTCCTTCAGAATCAATGGTACCAACTTTTCTCATTAAAGACAGAGTTGTTGTTTTTAAAACATTTGCTGGACCAAAGTTTCCGCTTAGTAAAATAGGTTTACCTTATCTTACAAAGTATAAGAGGGGAGATATTGTAGTCTTTAGGAATCCTGCGTATTCAAATGACCGTAAGAGTGAAGTAAAATCATTTTTTTCTCAGATTGCCTATATGTGTACTTTGACTTTAGTTAATACAAATCGTGATGAAAACGGGGAATTAAAAGCAGATCCTTTGGTAAAAAGAGTTACAGGTCTCCCAGGTGAACAGCTTATGCTTATGGATGGAAAACTTTATTCGCGAACAAAAGATTCTCCTGAATTTAAAGTTGTTGAAATGGATTCAAAATATGCCGCATGGGATTTAAATCCTTATAAAAATTTATTCTTACAAAAAAAGATAAAAGAACTTCCGCTTTCTTCTGATGATGTTAAGCTTACTTTGGATATTGAAGAAGAAAGACGCAATTTAAATCTTGAAGACGCTGCAGTAGAATGTAAAAAGCTTGCAAGACAAATATCTGCTTATACAAGGGGTGGAGCTTCTCAAAACTATAAAAATCTTTTTAGTGCTGAAGAACTTTCTGTTTTTAATGTAAGTTTTAGTGAATTACTTTCGCGTTATTATGTTAACTATGATCTTTTTTATAATAACGTTGACTATACTTCAAGAATATTAACTAAAGCTGGCGGTCAGGAGTGGTTTACTCATTTTATGACAGATTGGATTGGGCAACTTGAAAATGTAAATGATTCAGACCTTGTTGGTGGTGATTTATATTCTGATTCAAATTTCCGTCTTAATGTAATGATAAAGATTGAGTTTGCAAAACTTATATTACGAAATGCACAGTTAGGTTTTTCTGATTCTTCAAAACTTGAAAATGATTTACAGCGGCAGGAAATTTTAATGAAGGCTCAAAATCTTTGTATTTATATTTCACATCTTGATCAAAGAAATATGCCTGTTTTTCCTGCAAATGACGCTCAGGGAAATCCTGTTTATATTCCGGAAAATTCTTATTTTATGATGGGTGATAACCGTTATAATTCCCTTGATATGAGACATACAGAAAAATACAGAAGTCAATCCTTATCTTCCTTTGATCCTATGTCAGTAAATTATTCAACAAATATTGAACAAAAATATGTTTCAAGAGAAAAAATGTTAGGTAAAGCTTCATTCCGTTTCTGGCCGGGTGACAGAATTGGACCTGTAAAATAATTTTTTAAAGATTTTTTAAATAAAAAAAACTCAGGCTGTTGCCTGAGTTTTTTTTCTGTGTGGAAGTTTTAGAAATGTTATCTTCCGCAGCAGTTTTTGTATTTTTTTCCGCTTCCACAAGGACAAGGATCGTTTCTACCAACTTTTGGACTTGATCTTACTATTGTAACGCTTTGTCCCTGTCTACCTGACTTCATTGCAGAATTTTGTACCTGCTGTTTTGCCTGTGATGCAGAACTAGAACCAAATGTAGACTGTGCCTCTTGATGCTGGGCATTCATTGTGATGTTACGCTGTTTAGGCTGTTGTTCACCATTCATCTGCACTTTTACTTTAAATACTCTGCTTACAACAATATCTGTAATATCTAGAAGAAGCTGGTCAAATGTGTTTCTAGCTTCAATTTTATATTCTGTAAGTGGATTGTGCTGTGAATAAGAACGAAGTTGTACAGCTTCCCTAAGGGCATCAAGTTGGTCTAACTGGTCAAGCCATTTTTTGTCAATCATGCCAATATACTGGTAGCGGATGAACATATTTAAGTTTGGCTTTCCAACAAGCATTTCTTTTTCTGTAATGTCATTCTGCAAGATTGCAAGTACTGCTTCTTTTGAAAGATTGTCGTAACTTACTGTGATGCCAAATTTATTTTTAAGGCTGTCAACAAGTTCACTTTTTGCATTTGCATTCTTTGGAGAAAAACCTGCAAACAGATCTTCAACAATTTCTGATGCTTTATTAAATACGCGTGTACTTAAATCTTCATCAGCTAAGATTTCATCCCTCTGCTTATAGATAAATTCACGCTGATTATTTAATACATCATCATAATCAAGAAGATTCTTACGAATTTCAAAGTTTCTTTCTTCTACTTTTTTTTGAGCTCTTTCAATGCTTTTGTTGAGCATAGGGTGGTTGATTGGTTCACCAGGTTGCATACCAATGCGTGACATAAGGTGTTTCATTCTTTCTCCACCAAAGAGACGCATAAGGTCATCATCCATAGAAATAAAGAATTTACTTCTACCAGGATCTCCCTGACGACCTGAACGACCACGGAGCTGATTGTCAATACGGCGGCTTTCATGGCGTTCAGAACCCATTACATAAAGACCACCAAGTTTTTTAACTTCTTCGTAATCTTTTAGCCACTGTTCTTTTTCTATTTTGAGAGCTGCTTCATACTGTTCCTGACTTGCATTTGTTCCTGCACGTTTTTTAGCACGCATTTCAGGGTTACCGCCAAGTTTAATATCTGTACCACGACCAGCCATGTTTGTAGCAACTGTTACAGCACCTTTTGCACCTGCTTCTGCAATGATAGTAGCTTCACGGGCATGATTTTTTGCATTTAAAACTTCATGTCGTATTCCGGCACGTGTAAGTCTGGCAGAAATAACTTCTGACTTTTCTACAGAAACCGTACCAATAAGAACAGGCTGTCCTTTAGCATGAACTTCTTTTACTTCCTTAACAATTGCGTCCCATTTGTCACTCTCGTTAAGGTAAACTTCATCGTCTTCATCAATACGGGCAACAGGTTTGTTTGTAGGAATTACAACTACATCAA
>CAZALL010000105.1:0-6634 GCA_964485955.1 uncultured Treponema sp.
ACTACAGGTCAGGCAGCAGAAATTTATCACCCGGGATTTCTTGCAAAACGCATGGAACTTGGAGCTGTAATTGCAGCCGCTCCTGTTGATCAAGTCCTCCGCGAAGAACCAGAAAAAGGCGATGTCGTAATTTTACTTGGAGGCGGAACAGGCCGTGACGGTATAGGTGGTGCAACTGGTTCATCAAAAGTTCACACAGAAAAATCTGTGGCAACTGCTGCAGCTGAAGTTCAAAAAGGAAATGCTGTTGAAGAAAGAAAAATTCAGCGTTTATTCCGCAATAAAGAAGTATGCCGTTTAATCAGACGATGCAATGACTTTGGTGCAGGCGGTGTTTCTGTTGCAGTAGGAGAACTTGCACCAGGTCTGGACATTAATCTTGATGCTGTTCCAAAAAAATATGAAGGTCTTGACGGAACTGAACTTGCAATTTCTGAAAGCCAGGAACGTATGGCTGTTGTTGTAAGAAAATCTGATGTTGAAAAATTTATAAAGGCAGCAAACGCAGAAAACCTTAACGCAGTAGAAGTTGCAGTTGTTACAGATACAAACCGTCTTGTTATGAAATGGCGCGGAAAAACAATTGTTAATCTTGACCGCAAATTTCTTGATGCAGCCGGAGCAAAACATCATGCAGATGCATTTATTGAATCTCCACAGAAACAAGAAAATTCTCCTTTAGTAAAAGCTTTGGACAGTGTAGAAAAAGTTTTAGGCGAAACTCCAACTGTTGATTCTGTTAAAAATGCATGGCTTAAAAACATGGCAGATCTTGCCTGCTGTTCTCAGAGGGGACTTTGCGAACGCTTTGACGGTTCAATTGGTTCAAGTTCAGTATTATTCCCTTATGGTGGAAAATATCAGGGAACACCTGAAGCTGGTATGGCAGCAAAAATACCTGTTGTTTCGCCTCGTGAAACTTCAACTGTAAGCCTCATGACTTACGGTTATGATCCTCGTGTTGCAAACTGGAGTTCATGGCACGGAGCACAGACTGCAGTTCTTTCTTCACTAGCAAAAATTGTATGTCTTGGCGGTAAAGCAGACAGATGTCGTCTTACATTCCAGGAATTTTTTGGTCGTGCAGTTGATAAAAAAACATGGGGATATCCTGCAGCCGCTTTACTTGGTGCATTGGACGCTCAAAAGCAGATGGGAACTGGAAGCATTGGCGGTAAAGATTCTATGTCTGGAACATTTGAAAATTTAAACGTTCCACACACACTTGTTTCTTTTGCAGTTGATACAGAAAACGTAAAAAATGTTACTAGCGGTTCCTTCAAAAAAGGTGGGGATCACATTTTTATTGTACAAGTTCCGTATACAAAAGAACTTAAGCCAGACTGGGATACATTTAAGAAAAATGCAGATGTACTTTACAGATTAAATGCAGAAGGAAAAATCTGTGCAATGTACCCTGTAGGCCCAGGTGGTATTGCAGAAGCTGTAAGTAAAATGGCAATGGGTAACAGAATCGGTGCAAACATAGACACAATTCCTTCCAGTGCAACAGCACTTGGTTTTCACCGCAGCGTTACTGATAACTTTAAAGATTTATTTACACCTCTTTATGGTTCAATTATTGTCGAAACAGAAAATGAACATTTTGAAAACGAAGGATTTGTTAATGCAAGTGTAATTCGCTTAGGCTATACTCAAAGTCAAAATTACATTTCTATAGAAACAAAAGGCTATGGACATTTGCCAGAAGTTCAGATTTCGCTTAAAGAAATTGAAACAGTCTGGGAAGAAAAACTTGATAAAGTATTCCCTCACGTTTCTTCTGCTAAGGAACAAGATGCACTTCCACAATTTGCACTTAACACACATGAAAGTCTTGAAAAAGCCCGTTCACTTTACACAGCAAAGCCTGTAAATACAAAACCACGTGTAATAATTCCAGTATTCCCGGGAACAAACTGCGAATATGATATGGCACGTGCATTTAATCTTGCCGGAGCACAGACAAAAATTCTTGTCTTTAAAAACAGAACTCCTGAAGATTTAAAAGAATCTCTTGATGCCTTTAAAAAAGAAATTGATGATGCTCAGATTCTTGCATTTGCCGGAGGATTTTCTTCTGGAGATGAACCAGACGGAAGTGGAAAATACATTGCAAACGTTATCCGCGAACACAGAATTGCAGACAGCGTAATGAATCTTCTTAAAAACCGCGATGGTCTTGTTTTGGGTATCTGCAACGGATTCCAGGCACTTATTAAAACAGGTCTTGTACCTTATGGTCAGATACTTGAACCTTCAGAAAAAATGCCAACACTTACATTCAATACAATTGGTCGCCACATAAGCCGCGTTGTAAGAACAAGAATGGTAAGTGCAATCAGTCCGTGGGCTCAGGATGCTTCTATCTTAGACAAAAGAATTCATTTAGTTCCTGTAAGTCACGGTGAAGGAAGAATTATTATTTCACCAGAACTTGCTCAGGAACTTTTTAACAAGGGACAGATTTACACTCAGTATGTTGACGAAAACGGACAGCCTGCAATAAGCGAACCAGACAATCCAAACGGAAGTCTTTTTGCAATTGAAGGTATGACAAGTCCTGACGGTCACGTACTTGGTAAAATGGGACACAGCGAAAGAACTGTTGGTACTGGTAAAAACGGAAGTTCATGCGATATTATTAAAAACATTGCAGGTGATCCGGAAACAAATGAAAAAGAAAATTCATGCCAGAACCTCTTTGCAGCTGGTGTAAGATATTTTAACTAAAGATACTTAAAAAAAATATTTTTCATAAGGAGAAAAAAATGAAAAAAATTATCACTACAGCAATTTGTACAGTAGCTATTTTAACTATGTTTGCTGGCTGCAGTAAAAAAGAAGCTACTATGTCAGCACAAAACGGTTCAAAAGAATATCATCTCGTAGGTGACATTCTTGTTGAAGAAGGTGAAACTCTTAATGTTTCAGAAAATGCATGGAATAAAGATTATGTTTCTTCTGTAAAATATGCAAAGAAAACTGGGAAAGATCTTCTTCTTTTCTTTAACACAAATGATCCTCTTACTGTTGAATTTAAAAACAATGTAACTTCTACAAAAGAATTTATTAACAAATACAGCAAAGATTATGTTCTTGTTGATGTAGATTTTACTTACCCTATTGACGAAGATGATGCAGCTAATTCTCAAATTGGAATTGATTACAGAGTAAGAAGTTTTCCTTCAATTTATTTTGTAACAAATGAAGGTTTTGTCCTCGATGTTGTTGAAATTGTAAGCGACAACATTAATGACATGCAGGCATTTAACGAAAGATACGAACTTGCAGAACAGACAATGACACTTGTTAAAGAAGCAATCTCTAATGTTAAGGCAACTGAAGGTGTAGACAGAGCAAGTGCAATTGACACTCTTCTTACAACAGTAAAAACTCCAACAGATGATCTTCTTGTTCTTGAAAAAGAAATTGCTACTCTTGATCCAAAAAATCAGACTGGTCTTGTTGGAAAATATATTATTTTTGAAGCACTCCAGGAAGCATACGATATTGCATATACAGGCGATGCTAACGACAATGGAGAAAATGCAAAAAAAGCTGCCAGTGTAATTGTAAAAGCTGCAAAAAACAAAATGGTTGACGCAGATCTTAAACAGAATGCTTATTATCAGGCTGCTTACCTTCTTGCAACTTCTTCAAACCCTGACTATAAAACAGTAATTTCTTACCTTAACAAATCTTACAAAGCTTCAAAGAAAAGTGAAAACGCACAGTCAATTCTCCAGACAATTAATGATGTAAAAAAGATGCAGAAAGAACTTAAAAATCAGTCTAAAAATTCTGCAAAAGAAACATCTTCTGAAGAAAATACTTCTGCACCAGAAACAACTGAACAGTCATCACAAGAGGTAACACAATAGTGGGTACAGAACCTCCCTCGAATACCAGTAACATGGCAGGGCTATTGCTTACGGCAGTAGTCCTGATTATTCTCTCAATGATTTTTTCTGCTTCAGAAAGTGCATTTCTTTCCATAAACAAACTTAGAGTGCGCCTTCTGAAGAATAAGAAAAATAAAAATGCCCTTAGGACATGGAAACTTTTATCCAACCGTGACCGCCTTATCAACACGCTTTTGGTTGGAAATAATATTGTAAACATTGCAATTTCATCAATTCTCACAATTATTGCCTTAGACCTTTTTGGTTCAGCTGGAGTTGGAATTGCAACATTTGCTGCAACACTTTTACTTTTAATCTTTGGAGAAATTTCTCCTAAAGTTGTTGCAACACGTCATCCCGAAAAAATTGCATTCTTCTTTAGTGGCTTTATAAACATAGTTGAAATTATTCTCTGGCCAATTGTTTTTCTTTTAACAGGAATTTCAACTTTATGCCTTAAAGTTTTAGGAATAAATCAAAATAAAAAACAAGTATCATACACAGAAGAAGAAATTAAAACTTTTTTAGACGTAGGCAATGAAGAAGGCGTTTTAGGTTCTAGTGAAAAAAATATGATGAACCGTGTTTTTAAGTTTACGGACTTAGAGGCAAAAGACGTAATGGTTCCCCGAAAAAAAATTTTTACAGTAAAACTTGATGCAACTTTTAATGAAATAATGGAATTGTGCCAACGAACAAGACTTTCAAGATTTCCAGTAATTAAAGAAAATATTGATGACATTGTAGGCGTTATTTATTTAAAAGATTTACTTGCATACAAAACAAGGGAAAAAGAATTTAGCGTTGAACAAGCAATGCGTCCGCCACTTTTTATTTTAAAAACAAAAAAAATGTCCAGCGTACAGCAGATGCTACGCGAAAACCATCAGAGTCTTGCAATTGTAATTGATGAATACTCAGGCACTTACGGAATTATTACAATTGAAGATATGAACAGAGAAATTTTTGGTCAGATGAACGACGAATATTCTTATGGTTCAAAGAAAAAAGAAATTAATATTGAAAAAAAAGACAACACCTGTGTTAGCGGACAGACACGTCTTAGCGAAATTAATGAACAACTTCATATCTCTCTTGAATCTCAGTGCTGCGAAACATTGGGCGGTTATATGTGCGAAGTTTTAGGACGTATTCCTCTTGAAAAAGAAAGCATTATAAGGGAAGGATATAAATTTACAGTTCACGCACTTGACGACAAAAGAGTTTCTTCCGTTCATATTCAGAAAATTAAAAATGAAGAGGAGGAATCATAATGCAAATTTTATTCAATATAATAATTCCCCTTTTACTGCTTATTTTTTTAATAATTTTTTCAGGATTTTTTGCTTCAAGTGAAACAGCCTATACAAGCTTAACAAGAATTCAAGTAAGACAACTTTTAAAGGACGGTAAAAAAAGTTCAAAGCGAGTTGCAAAATTAAAATCCAACATGGATCAATTTATTACAACTGTTTTAACCGGAACTAATTTTATTAACACTCTGCTTCCTTCACTTGTAACTGCTTTTACGATAAAAAATTTTGGAAGTCAGTATGTAACTTATGCGACAGCCGCAACAACTGCAGTAGTCATAATGTTTTGTGAAATAATTCCAAAAACTTTTGCGGCAGAAAATGCAGCCTATGTTGCCCGACAAAATTCTGCTCTGCTTATTTTTATAAAAAAACTTTTGTTCCCTGTAGTGTGGTTCTTTACTCAGGTAACACGCTTTATTCAATTTATAGAAAACATTATCTGGAAAGAAAAACAGCCTCTTGTAACAGAAGAAGAACTTAAGACATTACTTGAAGTAGGCGAAAAAGAAGGTACTCTTGAAGAAGAAGAAAAAAATATGCTCGAACGTATATTTGAATTTTCTGATCTTCAGGTTTCAAATATTTTAAAGCATCGCTCATTTGTAGTTTCAATAGATATTCATTCAGATTATCAGAAAGTACAGGAAAAATTTGCACTATCAGGCTTTTCGCGATTACCTGTTTATGAAGACAGTGCAGAAAATATTGTAGGCGTACTTAATTACAAGTCAGTTTTATTTGCAAGTAAAGCTGTTTTGGAAAGCAAAGACTTTGTTAAAATTTGCATGGCAGAAGTTCTCTTTGTTCCAGAAACATTAACTGCTATTGAATTACTTCAAAAGTTTAAAAAAGAACGTTCATATTTTGCAGTTGTTCTTGATGAATATTCAAGTTTTTCTGGCATCGTAACAATGGATGATCTTTTGCGTGAAGTTTTTGGAAGAAGCAGTGACGAAAGAGAAAGCAGAGAAGTAAGTCCTGAAAAAAGAATTAAAATTTTAAATACCAATGAATTTCTTGTACCTGGGGACATGAAACTTGACGATCTTAATGAAGTTTTAAATGTTGACTTAAACAGTGATGAATACGAAACACTAGGGGGCTGGCTACTTGAACACTTTGGAGAATTACCTTCGACTGGAATGGTCTACCGCTATAATGGAATTGTTTTTGTAATCGAAGATCAGGCTATGCGTAGAATTCAAAGCGTAAAAATTATTTTTTCTTAAAAGTTCATAAAATTCACATTGAACTAGAGTCCGACCTGCCAGCTGGTTTTACATGAAATTCCTTTTTTTCACTGTTATTAAATTCAAGAAGAAGACAATAAATTTTTTCTGAAATAATATTTGTAACTGTTGGCTAAGCATTTTTAACCTCCTCTTATTTAGAATATACAAGTCAATAAAAAAG
>CAZALL010000106.1:0-4926 GCA_964485955.1 uncultured Treponema sp.
GTTGATTCTTCTTTTAATTGTTTTTCGATTCTGATATTTGTTGCTACTGTTTCCACACTTTCAAAATTAATACAAAAAGTTGCATTTGTAAAGCAAACAGTATTATTTTGTTATTTTTTCCAGTAAGAAGGTAAAAAGAAAATAACCATTGTATAAAGTTCAAGACGACCAGCTAACATGGAAAAACAATAGCACCATTTTAATATTGCAGGCAAAAAAGCATAATTACATGAGGGACCAAGTTTTCCAAAAGCAGGTCCTACATTTCCAACCATGCTTAAGGCAGCAGAAAAAGCTGTAAATAAATCAAGTTGACCAAAAATTGTTCCTGCAAATGTTGTTAATGCTACTAAAATTAAATAAAGATAAAAAAATGCAGCAACAGAAAAAATTACACGTTTACTTCCAGGATGTCCGTCAAGCTGAATTGAAAATACTCCGCGTGGGTGGAGAAGTTTTCTTGCTTCATTATTAAACTGTTTTCCTAAAATAACCCACCTTATTACTTTTACTCCTCCGGCAGTTGAACCAGAACATCCACCTATAAAAAAAAGTAAAAATATAATTGTCTGACTGGCACTTGACCAGAGAGTATAGTCACTGGTAGAAAAACCAGTTGTAGTTATTATAGAAATAACCTGAAAAGCTGAATTTTTAAGTGATTTAAAAAATCCGCCAAAATTTGAACGTTCAAAAAGACAGATTGCCAGCGTTGAAAAAATTATAATCAATAAATATGCACGCAATTCTGAATTTTTTCTTATATCAGAAAATCTTTTTGAAATTAAATAAAAATACATTGTAAAATTTACGCCTGAAAGGAACATAAATACAATGCAAATCCATTCAACTGCACTAGAATTATATCCGCCTATACTTTCATTTAAATTTGAAAAACCACCACTTCCTAAAGTTGCAAAGGCAATACTCAATGCATCAACAAAATTTACCTTAGCAAAAAGAAGACATAACACCTGGGTTAAAGTAAGTCCAAAATAAATAAACCATAAAACTTTTGCAGTAGTTGTAATTTTTGGAGTAATCTTTCCTTTTTCAGGTCCCGTAGTTTCTGCTTTAATTAACTGAAATCCTCCCACACCTAAAAGCGGAAGAAGAGCTACCGTTAAAGCAACAATTCCCATACCGCCAAGCCATAGACTTTGACAACGCCATAAAAGTATACTTTTTGGAAGATTTTCTACATCAGTAAATATAGAAGAACCTGTTGTTGTAAAGCCTGAGACACTTTCAAAAACTGCATCTGTTATAGAAGAAACTGTTGAACTTGCATAAAAGGGAATGGCACCAAATAAACTTGCAAAAATCCATCCTAAGGCAACAATTACATAAGAACTTCTTGTAGTAAGAGTTAAAGTTTTTTTTCTGCCCGCAATTAAAAAAATTAAAGCAAGTATCCAGCTTACAAACATTGGAATGGCAAAAGAAAGAATTACATTATATTCGCCATAACAAAGTGCTGTAATTATTGGAATTATAAAAGTTGTTCCTACTATACCTACAATAACTGAAAGAATTTTTGCTGCTGCTAAAAAAGTCAAATATTTGCCCCACTGAATTTCTGTATAATTTTTTTGTTACCTGAAGAAGTTATAAGTACCAAATGATCACTTACATTTAACTGCGTATCCCCTGTTGGAATTTCATAATTTTTAGAGCCAGGCTTTTTAAGTAAAAGTACAAGAAATTCTCCAGGAGAAGAAATTTCTTTGAGTGTCTTTCCAATAACTTTACTTGAAGAAGGAAGATCACACTCAATAATTTCTAAGTTACCAGCAGAAATAGTATGAATACCAGTTACAGTTTTTCCGCGCAGATGACTTAAAATACTGTCAACAACTGCATCACGGATTGGAACAGTTACATCAACAGAAAGTTTATGGGCAATTTCTCCAATGGCAGAATTAGATACAAGAGCTATTGTCTTTTCAATTCCAAGGGACTCAAAATATGCAGCGACAACCATATTAAGTTCGTGGTTATGTGTTGCAGCAATTACTAAATCCGCTTGATTTAAATTTTCTTCCTTTATAAAACTGTCATCTGTAATGTCTGCACAAAATATTCTTGCCTTTTTTGCATATTTTTCACTCGCCGCATTACAAAGTTCGTGATCTGTATCTACAATTATTAAATCTTTTGCATAATCTTTTTTACCGCCAAACAAAGATTTAAATAATGAAGAAGAACGTTTTTCTATAATACAGTCAGCTACAATATTCCCGATTTTTCCTGCCCCTACAAGAATTATTTTTTTAATTTTCTCAAGTTTAGAACCACTTAAATTAAGAATATCACAGACATCTTCACGTTTTGTTAAAATTCCCAGGCGGTCGCCTGCATGTAAAATTGTTTCACCACTAGGGAGCGTAGTCTGATTCTGTCCTTCAACGTAAACTAAAATAAATTTTTTTTCTGTAAGGGAACGTACATTTTTTACTGCAATACCATCCAGTTTACTCATTTTTTC
Organism: uncultured Treponema sp.; assembly: GCA_964485955.1. Classification (GTDB taxonomy): domain Bacteria; phylum Spirochaetota; class Spirochaetia; order Treponematales; family Treponemataceae; genus Treponema_D. The sequence continues at coordinate 2,489 of CAZALL010000106.1, forward strand.
AATCTGAATGCGGGTAAGTTCATAGTCTGAATTACCAAATGTAATTACATCAGTTGCAGCTCCATGATCTACTGCTCGAACAATTGCTTCTGCCGCTTCGTTATCTGGGTTAACCATATAGTCAATTCCATAAAGCGGTCTGTGAGTTCCTACAAATGTTTCTGCATGATGTTTTTTAGTATCTTTTGTATTTGCGTAATAGCCGTAATTTCTTACACGGGCAATTTTTAAAATTTCAGGATAAACAGAATCAACTAATGAACAGGTAATTATATTTATTTCATCGCTGTCTGTAACACACACAAGTGCATCAGCTTTAGCAATTCCAGCTTCTTCAAGATTTGAAAGATTATTTCCGTCAAAGCTTTCAAACTGTACATCAACATGACTTGAAACAACTGCTTCTTTTTCGCTGTTATTATCAATAAGCGTTACATTGTTTCCTTCACTGACTAATCTCTTTGCAAGTTCAATTCCTGTAAAGCCTGCACCTATGATAAATATATTCATACTTTTTTAAGTTTATCATTAAAGGCATTTAGTGTCATTAAATAAAATACGTCATTATTTGACAGATGTTGAAATTATTTTTTCTCCCTATACTTTTTAATTTTTATCACACGGATTTGTGCTTTGCTACGCAAATCACTATTTTTATTAAGAGCTATGCCTTTGCTGGTAAGTTGCTCTGTTTTAATATACAAGTGAAAATGCAAGAAATTGCGTGTTTGGAAGAAAATATTTTGTTTATCAGCAGATTTCGTAGAAATCTGCAAATCCGTGTGATTTTTTTGACAGACCCTGTGCGAATCCTCCGAAGACTAATAAATTCAGAGAAAACACACTTATATCAAATTACGCAGTAAGTCCGATTGAAAAATATACACTAAAAAAATGAAGGACTGAACCTGCAATTACAAAAAGATGGAATATACTTCTGGACCATTTTCTTGAATCCATAAAATAGAAAAGACAACTCACTGTATACGCAGCTCCTCCTGCAATAAGCATAGCAAAAGAAATTTTAGGTAAACTTGCAGAAAGCGGATTAAAGGCAAATACAATAAGCCAGCCCATTATAATATATGTAAGAGCAGAAATATTTCTAAGGCGCGAACCAAATACCGAGTAAAGTACAATTCCTAAAACTGCACAAGCCCATATTATTCCAAAAACAGCCCAACCTGCAGACCCCTTAATCATTGTAAGAGCAAAAGGTGTATAAGTTGCAGCAATTAAAAGATAAATTGAAGTATGATTAAAAATAGAAAATACTTTTTTTGCCCCGTATGGTCTTAATGCGTAATATAAACATGTCATGAGATATAGAAGAATAAGGAAAGAACCAAAAATTGCAAAACTTGTTACATAAAGTGCCTTGCTTTCACCTTGTGGGGTACAGCTAAGTGCCCTTAATACCAGCAGAACAAGAGCCGCTACACTTAAACCTGCAGCAATTCCCTGAATTATTGAATTTAATATTGATTCCCCTAAAGAATACTGTTTTACCTGGCGGTTTGAAGAAGCAATACGTGCAAGGCGACGGTCAATGCGTTCCTGTTTTTTCTGTTCTTTTTCAAGAAGTTTTGCCTGTTTAACAGCAGGATTTGTATCATAAGTAATTTTAATTTCCTTAATTTTTTCTTTAGCCTGAATTTTTACAGCTTTTATTGCAGCCTTTCTTTTTGCCTTAAGAGATTTGCGTGTTATTCTGCCTGAAATATCTGCCATATTTTCCTCACAAAATTTTATTGTTCATCATTATATATGTAATATAAAATATTTGCAATTTGCGGAATAAATTGCATGTCATTGTCTTAAAAAACTCAAGTTGATATAATGGCATTTATGAGTGAAACAAAAGATTTATGTCCATGTGGCAGCGGAAAAAAATACAGTGAATGCTGTCAACCTGTTATTAAAGGTACACAAAAAGCACAAACAGCAGAGGCTTTAATGAGAGCCCGCTATACTTCCTATGTTAAACAGGAAATTGACTTTATTATCAATACATGCGAACACAGTAAAGAAATTGCAGAAATTGACCGTAAAGCAACAGAGCAGTGGAGTAAAGAAAGCACCTGGCACGGTCTTAAAATTTTACGCACAGAAAAAGGCAGTGAAAATGACAGTGAAGGCATCGTAGAATTTGAAGCAGTATATTCTCAAAAAGGAATACGCGACATACACCACGAAACCGCTGCTTTTAAAAAAATCAATGGTGAATGGCTTTACAGCACAGGAATGATAAAACCAACCACAGTAGTTAGGGACGGGAAAAAAGTAGGCCGAAATGAACCATGTCCCTGCGGTAGTGGAAAAAAATATAAGCAATGTTGCGGAAGATAAATTACCAACAAAAAAATCAGGGACATGGTTGTACAATGTTGCGACCTATAGGGAGCAATTCCCTATCCCTGCGGTAGTGGAAAAAAATA
>CAZALL010000106.1:5026-6548 GCA_964485955.1 uncultured Treponema sp.
AAAAAATCAGGGACATGGTTTGCACAGGATAAAAGATGAGTAACATTTACACAGGCTTTCATGCAGTAGAAGAAAGAGTCAGAAAAGCAAAAATTAATTCCTCTAGTGAAATATCAATGAATATTTTTTACAGCAAGCCCGGTCCCAGGATAAAAAAAATTATCTCGCTTGCAAAAGAATGCTCAATAAACTGCCAGGAAGTAAAAGACGATGTACTTGATTCAATGGTAAAAAATCTTCCGCTTCAGGCAAGAGATCACAGAGGCATTGTCCTTAGTATAGAAGGAGAAAAGGCAAGAGAATCAAATATAGTTCAGCTTGACCAGTGGCTTTCTGTAGTTGGCGAAAATGCAACCGTTGTAATTTTAGACAGCGTAACAGACCCTCATAATGTAGGAGCCATCTTACGTTCCTGCGATCAGTTTGGTGCAGACTTACTTATTGTTCCGGAAAGAAGAAGTGCCTGTGATATTTCTTCAAATGACATAATTGCCCGTTCCAGTGCAGGTGCTTCAGCATGGGTGCCTGTATGTACAGTTACAAATCTTGTACGTTCAGTTGAACTTTTAAAAGAAAAAGGCTTCTGGATTTACGGTGCAGATGCTGGTGGTCAAAGTCTTAAGCAGTGTTCATTTGCCCAAAAAACATGTCTTATAATGGGCAGTGAAGGAAGCGGAATTGCAAAACTTCTTACAGAACAATGTGACTGCATAGTTTCAATACCAACCTGCGGAAAAATTGACAGCTTAAATGTTTCTGTTGCAGCAGGTGTACTTTTATACGAAAGATACCGTCAGACCTTATCTTAAATTTGCCTTAATCGTTGACCTAACTTATTACTATATGTTAAAATAGCGAGATGAACGTAATCCTCGGAATATCTGCAGCAGGTGGAATTGGTCTTGGACAGGCATATGTTTTGCCAGAATCACAGGAACGCATTATCCCAAAAGAAAAAATTACACTTGCAAAGCTTTCCGCCGGATGGAAACGTTTTGAAGTAGCTGTAGACAAAATCCAAAAACATATTTCTTCTCAACTTGAAAATCTGGATAAAAAAAATGTTCAGCGTATAATTCTTGAGACATATCAGTTAATGCTTTCTGATCCTGTTTTTATAGAAGAAGTAAAAACTGATTACAATAAAAATCTTTTTAACATTGAATATACACTTAATTCAAAAGTGCAGGATTATGCTGAACGTCTTAGAAACAGCGGTAATGACTATCTTGCAGAAAGAGCCCAGGATATTGAAGATGTATTTGGTCGTGTTCTTGATGAACTTTTAAATTATCATCCTTTTGACATAGACAATGTCCCGGACAATGCAGTTATTGTTGCTAAGTCAATGAAAACAAGTGACACTGTTATTTTTAGCAGAAAAAAAATTGCAGGTCTTGCCTTAACAGAAGGCGGTGTTACAAGTCACGTTGCCATTTTAGCAAGAAGTTACGGCATTCCATGTGTTGTATCCCTTAAAAACATTACTAAAGAAATTGAACATGGCGAAGAAGTTATAGTA
>CAZALL010000107.1:0-6464 GCA_964485955.1 uncultured Treponema sp.
CTTCAATATTTTTATTTATGCCGTTGTAAGTATAAGCCATGTAATTTGCAAATTTTTCAAAGATTGCTTTTTTATCTTCGTCTGCCATTTCTGTGGCTTTATGTTTTAAAAAATCTTCAAAACCATAGGCAAAGGCTTCTGCACTTGTATCTGTATGTCCGTCAGAAAATGTATATATACTTTCCTGCCAGTTTTCATTTTTAACCTGAAAGGCTTTTTGAGCATTTTCTTTAAGACTTCCTGTAAGCTGTGCTTGCCATATGTGTGCAAGTTCATGTACCCATGTTGAAAAGTCAGCATTTTCACTTGCGTAAATAAGAGCGTTTATATTTTGTGTAAAAGGATTATTTTGTATTTCAACTCCACCGTTTATTTCAAGTCCTTCCTTTTGTGCCTGACTTTGTATTTCTTTTACATTTCCAAAAACGCCTACAGGGAAAGTCTTTTCTAAATATTCACTAAATTCCATTCCCATAGAAAAAGCACCTGCTTCAAAAATTGCTAAAGCAGCCACTCTTTCGCTGTCCGAAAGATTAGGCATATTTTCTTTAATTTCATGGGCAAGACTTATTCTTGCTTTCTCATTTTTACTTAAGTCGCTTTCAGTTTTTGTCATAAATTACCTCTCCATTCCACTTGCAAATTTTAATTTTTTATCTTCATTTTTAATGTTTATAAAAATTTCTTCATTCCTATGTTCATACAATGTTTTTGTTTCTTGGAATAACTGAGGATTTATTTTTGTTTCCCATGTTGCATTTACCTGAGTTGCCATTGTTGAAACATTTGAAAAAGGAATACCCGGTTTAATTTTATATTTTTCACTTACTACAGTTGCATAAGCTTTATCATCAATTATAACTGCGTCTGTAAATGCATTTTGATGAACTAAATCTTTTAATGTATCTTCAAAAATAATTCTATCAACACTTTGCATTTTATCTGATAAAGCTTGAGTAACAATTGGAAAAATCATGCTTGCTCCAGCTTCAAGTCCGTTAAACTGCAAAGTATTTCTTATTTCTGCTGGTGATTTTTCAAAGAAAGATTTGTCGTAAAGCTTTAATCCACTTACCATATTTTTAGAATCAACAAAAACTACAGGAATAAAATTATCATTCCAGTTATTTACATCATTTATTTTGACAGCTACATTTGCAAGATCATGCGATTGAAAAATAAAATCTTTACTAAAGGCAAAATTTTTATTTATAAGTTCATCATCTTTTGAAGCATTTTCCCAGTTAATTTTTTCTCCCCATCCTTTTTCGAGAGTAAATAAATTAAAAGTGTCATGATCTAAAATAATGTGTCCTGCAAAAAGATTTTCACCATTGGAATTTTGCATATTTTTAACAAGTGCATTTGTTGCTTCAATATCTTCTTTACTTTCTCTTACGTGTCCGCTAGGGTGATTATGAACTGCAACAACAAGAGAGTTTGTTTCTTCTGCACGAGAAATAACCTGCTTTAGAGTTTCACTTCCCGGTGTTGAAATTTTACAGGCATTAGGCATAAAAGAACTTAAAGCTAACTGTTCGTTAATTTCACCATTTTTTTTATCAATTAAAATATATCTAAAAGTTTCAAATTCTTTTGAACGATAAATATTCATTGCAGAAGATAACTGTTGCCAGCCTTCAGAAGTTAAAGTTTTCCTTTCAGCTCCCTGTGTAAGTTCTATTTTTGTTCCAAGGATATCAAACACTCCGTGCTTTGCAAAATCATTAAATGCTTTATACATTCCGCTTTCTTTGCCATTTAAGATTGGAAGTACAATCTGATCTCTTTTTAATTCTGATTTTGTAAGTTGCTGTGGTGTAAGATATTTGTCATCATTTCTAAAGTTAAAATATTGAACTTCATCAGAAGAAAATATAAGTGTATCTTCAGTACTAACTACATTGTAAGATGAATTATTTTTTACATTTTTATCTTCTTCTTCAAAACTGTCAAATAATGACGGCTGAATATAAGTTTTTGTATCTACTGCCATACTTTCAACTTCTTGAACTTCAACTTTACTTTCTTTTTCTTCCGTTAAAGAATCTTTTGTTTCTTCAAGAGATGTAATCTTTCCGTCCCGTAATTCTTCATATTTTTTATAACCTGCTTTTTTGAAAAGTTCATATTCTTCTTTTGTAATGTCAGAAGCTTTAAGTTTTTCATTAAGCATTTTTTCAAAACGTGCAGTTTTTACTTCATATTCAACTTCACTCATCGGTCTAAGATTATTAAGAATGTCTGCTTCAAGAATTTCACGTTGTTTTTCAACTGGATATTCCATAAGTTTTTCTTCCAGTTGTTCAATGCGGATTTTTTCCATAATATTTGGTAAATCACTTTTAACTTTTTTAATTTTCTCTTCACATTCTTTTCTCTCAACATTTAACTTATGAATGTAATCTTCAATATCCTCTGCACTTACAAGATTAAGATTTGCAAGTTTTTCTTCAATACTGTCCTTTTTATGCTGAATTCTTGAAAAAGTAATTTTTTCTTTTTTAATGGCACTTTTTATCCATTCAGGAACTTCTAGTTTTTGTTCTTTATATTCATTAGATAAACTTTCATAATGATGAAGCATATCTTCTGAATTGTCAAAATTTAGTGAAAGCTGTTTTTTGGCTTCAACAATTTCATCAAAATCTTTTATGCGTAAATTTATTTTTGAAAGTTCTGCACGACTTTCTTTACTTGCTTCCTGCAAGATTAACTTTGCTTTTTTTGCAGGGTCTTTTATAAGTTCAAGTTTTAAGTCTTCAGGATTTATATCTTCAACGTTTAAAGAATCACCTTTATAATTCCAAAGTTCATTTATACGACTTCGTTTTTCATCATGTTTTTGATATAAAACACTGTCGATAGAATCATTCATTACAGGATAAACAATATGAACGTGTCCCTGTTTGTTTCCCTGCCTCCATATTCTTCCTTCTGCTTGAATTGTTTCACTAGGATTCCAACCAAGTGAACAGTTATACATAACAAAAGAATTTCCATTTAAATCAATTCCTTCTGCTGTATTTCTTCCACCAATAATAATTTTACAAGGATCTTTTTCATCATTAAATTTTGAAGTAATTTTTTCTTTCTTTTCTACAGAGTTATTTATTTCTCCATTGATAATTTCTACAGCTTCTTTTGGAATGCCATGTTTTATAAGATAATTCTTTATAACTCCATGACTGTCTTTTCCAAGCGGAACGTACATAAACTGTCCTTTTTCAGGATTATCTTTGTACATATCAATTATTGCATCGCATACAAATTTTAATTTAGGAGAAGTTTCTACAAGCTGTTCAAAAGGTGGAAGTTCAAGTCCTGGATACATTTGTGGATTTGCAAGTGCTGGTGCAACACAGAACAATCTCATATTATTCATTGCAACAATTATGTCGGCACTGTTTGCTTTAACATCTTCAAGTGAACCTGCCATTCTTGCTTCATCCATTTCACGCATTTGTTTTTGAAGTTCGCTCATATCAAGCGGTTTTAAATGCGTAAACTTGTAAGGACGTACAATTCCAGCTTCTTCTCCGTCAACCTTATCAATAAATTCTGTTAATATATTCTGCAATGCTGTAAGGTTTTTCCAGTTCTTCATTACCTGCTTTGTATCAATGTTTCCATTTGAAGTAACACCTAACTCCTGTTTTGTCTGTGCAAATTCATCAAAGAAAGAACGTAAACTTCTTATACCGGCTTCATTTAATCTCTGTCGACCAATATAAGAGAGCATTGAATAAACTTCTGTCGGAGAATTTGTAAATGGAGTAGCAGTAAGCATAAATACATTGCGGTTATCATTATGTGCTTGAACTAGCTGTGTCATAGCATACATTTTTAATGCACGTGCAGAAGGTTTACCACTTGGAATACCAGCGTATTCATTAGATTCACCTTTATTTTTTGGACGTGGAACTACCCAAAGATTTTTAAAGTTATGGGCTTCATCTACTGTAAGATTATCAAAACCGCAATCTTCAAAGAAAAAGTAATTTGCATTTTTTACATAACTTGCACAGCCGATTGTTCCTTTTATTTTATCTGAACTAATTGCATTTTCTCTTTGATTACCGTCCATTTCTATACTTAAAAGATTTGCAAAATCTGCAAATAATTCATTTTCACAGGAACTATCTGTGAATGAAATATTTTTTAATGCTTCATAAGTACAAAGTGAAATTGAACCTTCTTCAATATTTAATTTGTGGATATTTTCATTGTTTATAAAATCTGCAACATTATCTTTTCCAAAATTATAAAGATCATTTACTTTGATATTAGGAAAAAGCTCTCTTATGTCTGTATACCATTTTGAATATACTTGATTTGGAACTATTACAAGTGGTCTTTTACTTCTTCCAGTCTGAATTTGATTTACAGTTGCAACAATTCCTGCAGCTGTTTTTCCAACACCAACATCATAAGCTAAAAGTCCATTACCCTTATTGCATAAAAATGAAATACCTTTTATCTGCTGATCATAAAGTTTAAATTTATCTTCACCCTTAAAGGCACTCATTCCATCTACAAAAAGCGGAAGTCGTGAATAGTCTGGTGCAATATAAGAATTAAATCTTCTATTATATTCTGCTTCAAGACGTTTACCGTCTTCATAAGAAAGTCCTTCGTGAAGATAACGTTCAAAAAGTTTGTTTGCAATATCACTTCTTGCCTGACGTTTTAAATCTGCTTCCTTTTTGCGTTCTGCTCTTTCAGCGGCTTTTTCTTCATCGTCCATTCTCCAACTTCTTACAGAAACAGCTTTTACAGGTTTTCCGTCAATGTAATTTACAATATCTAAAAAATTTACTTCTTCACCAAGTTCTTCATTGCTTATGTTTGCATTTGCAAAGTCTATATCTTCACGGTATCTCATTTCTTTAAGATTTGTATTCTGACACCATAAAATAAATGCTTCCTGCAGATTTAATGCAACCATATTTCCGTCTTTATCTTCCTGTGCAGTCGTTAAAAATTCTTCTGCAAGCGGAGTTTTTACACCAAAACGAATTTTAGACATAGGTAAAATTTCATTTTTTACACTTTCAAGTAAAGGAATATTTTTACCTAGATGATCATTTGCAGTAACTTCTCCATATTCCTCACTTACTCTTTTATAAATTTCTTCCTGTTCTTTTATTTTTAAATATATGTCGCCAGTTAAGAAAAGTTCTTTGTGTGTCCATACACCAAAATCTTTTTCTATATAATTTACATTTGAAATTATGTAATTTATATCTTGTGAAGAAAGTTTTTTAAAATCAATGTCTCCTTTCCAGTCTGTTGCTTTCCATATATTAAGTTCATTTTCATTAAAATTCTTTCCATAAAGTTTACAAAATTCCTGTGCAGACATAAGTTCGCCTTTGGACTTGTTAATATTCCATTTTTCTTTTTTGGAGCGAACTTTTTTAGTCTGAATAGACTGCGTTTTTTCTTCTTTTACAGAAGGATTTTCTTTTATTTCTTCAACTGAATTTTTAAGCGTTTCAATTTGATTTGCAATTTTATTTAAAGAAACAAATTTATCAATCTTGTTTAATTCGTCCTGAACAGTTAAACCGTCATTACAAACAACTTTAGTAGCACTTTTTCCCCAGCGGTCTGTGTATTCTACAGTTTTACCAAGAATCTTTTCCGGGTGATTTTTAAACCAGTCATTATTAGATAAAGTTTCTGCTCCAAAAGAAATTAAAGAATTTGGATTCAACTGTTCCATTAAAATAATATCAGTTCCGACTTCAGTCGTTCCAAAAGTCCCTTCCGGTAAACGATAAGCGTCAATCAACTGACCTTTAGAAGCAATCAATTTTTTCTGACTGTCTTCTGCACTGTTTAAAAATCCGCTTGGAACAACAAAAGCCAAAATAGAATTTTTATCTTTTAAAGCGTCTAAGCCTTTTGAAATAAAATATTCTTCGTATCGGTCAAATTCTTTTCCTTCGCCTAAACCTTTGTATTTGTCGTTATAAACTCCATAAGGCGGATTTCCAATTACAACATCATACTTTGGCTGAACATAATCCGCCTTTAAAGCACGCTTATTTTCATCAAAGAATTGCTCCTGATACGCTCCCTGAATTACATTTGCATTTGGGTGAAGAATTTTTGCAATTCTTGCCGAAGTTTCATCAATTTCGTGAAGTGTAAAATTATTATCCGGTCTGTTTACAGCAAATTTTCCAATACCACTAGACGGTTCCAAAACAGATTTTGCATTTGGTGCATAAGAATCAACAAGATCCCAAACTTTTTGAACAAGATTATTTGGCGTGTAAAATTCATTTAAAACTCCGTTTACACTACGATTTTCTTCATTAAGTCCACCAGCTCCTTCATATTGAGCTAAAATCTTTTTGTCATCTTCCGTAATTTCAGAATCTGCTTTTTTAAGAATTTCCCTGCACTGTTCTCGAATCTGTTTAATTTCAGATTTTGTCTTAGGTTCAGAAATT
>CAZALL010000108.1:0-6421 GCA_964485955.1 uncultured Treponema sp.
AAAAGCTGCCGCTGCAATGAATGAATATCTTGCAAAATAAAAGATAAATATTTAATTAAGTGCAGTTTATTTAAATACAAAAAAGACTTTTCCACTAGGGAGAAGTCTTTTAAAAAAGTAAAAGAGCATAGGTGAGCGTTTTTATACATTTCTAGAAATTGAAGGTATCAGAAATTTTCTTATACTTAAGAGGCTTTTTTATGGAAAATAATTCTACTTCATCAGAAAAAAAATCTTTTGGATACAAATATCCAGTAAAAATTCTTATCTTTTTACTTCTTGATTATTTAATTCCATTTATAATTTTTATACCTGTGACTGTATTTACAGGTGGTTATACAGTTAACGAAGCAGCTTCAATTTTATCAAGCCCCGTATCTATTATTTTTCTTTTAATTTCTATAATCTGTCCGCTTTTTACTTATATTGCAATGAGCAGTTTAATAAAAAACTATGACGGCTCAAAAAAAGCAATAGAAAGAGTAAACAAGGCTGTAAAAAGAGTTGTCTTTGGAAGCTGGGCTCTTCCTTTTTCTATTGCCATTCTCTATCCTATTGTACTTATTATTTTTTTGATGATTAAAGGCTTTGCACCTGTCGCTTTTGCATCTGCCGAAGGAGCCAAGTCTTTTGCTTTTTACACATTCTGTATGATATTTGGAAGTCTGTCAGTATTTTCTGTTTCGGCCTACATTCTTATTGTTTCACATACAGAAAAATTTGTAAAATGGCTTCCTTACGAAAAAAAATATCAGACCTTCTCTTTTTTATCCCGCAGTCTTTTGATTATTCTTTTTGTAATAATGGGAATAGTTTTGTTTTTTGAAGCAATTTATGATGTTCCTGCAAATCAAAAATTACCTTTAACAACTCTTTTTGCAAAAAAATTAACACCCTTTGCAATTTTTGTTGCACTCTTTGGTATGGCTGATATTTATATTCAGCTTGCAGATGTAAATACCGTTGTAAATAACATTAAAAAATTTACCGGGGACTTAGCTTTAAAAAATTATCAGACAAAAGAAATCCCAGTTTTAATCCGCTGTGAACTTGGCGAACTTGCAAACTCATTAAATGATTTTCAAAATACAACAAGGCAACTTCTCTTAAAATTTAAGGATTCAATTTGTAAAACAACAAAGGGAGCTAATGACCTTCAGACAGAAATGAATTCTGTAAAAGATGAAATTAATCTGATTACTAAAGGCGTAAATCTTGTAAGTGAAGAAATGACAAATCAGTCTGCCGGTGTTGAACAATCCAGTGCTTCTGTAAATCAGATTATCAATAGAACTAAAATTTTAAATAGCAGCATCGAATCTCAAGTTGCCGCTGTTACACAATCTTCGGCTGCTGTTGAAGAAATGGTTGCAAATATTAATTCAGTAACACAAATTCTTGAAAAAAATAGCCAGTCTGTTATATCACTTACACAGGCTTCTGATGATGGACGCCACTCCGTACAAAATGCAGTAAATGTTTCTCAACAGATTATTGCACAGTCAGCATCTCTTTTAGAAGCAACATCAATTATTCAGGCAATTGCGGAACAAACAAATCTCCTTGCTATGAACGCTGCTATTGAATCCGCCCATGCAGGTGAAGCTGGAAAAGGGTTTGCTGTTGTTGCAGATGAAATTAGAAAACTGGCAGAACAGTCCAGCAATCAAAGTAAAGCAATTAACGAAAGCTTAAAAAATCTTTCTGCATCGATTACTTCAATTTCTGATACTACAAAAGAAGTTCAGGAAAAGTTTGACGTTATTTATAATTTAGCACAAACGGTTAAAAACCAGGAAACTGTTATTATGAATTCAATGACTGAACAAAATGAAGGAAATAAGCAGGTTCTAGAAGCAATGCATGACATAAGATCTTCTACAGCAAATGTTACGGAAGGTTCAACAGAAATGGTTTCTGGTGGCGAACAGATTATCTGTGAAATGAAAAATCTTTCTGAAGTTACAAGAAAAATAAATGTTCAGATGGATGAAATGTCTTCAAGTGTTTATGAAATTACATCTTCCATTGATAAAGTTTCTAACACATCTAGAAATAATCAAAGTGATGTTGACTCTCTTACTAAACAGATTAGTGAGTTCAACTTATAAAAACCAATAAACATGGTAGGCGTTTTAATTAACTGTGCTGCGATTATAATAGGTTCTCTCATAGGTGTTCTATTGACAAAAAAAATGTCGACAGAAATGGAAGAAACAATTACGGTAGGTTCTGGCTTTGTCGTACTTGTAATAGGTATACAGATGGCCTTTAAATATGAAAATGTTGTTTATCTTGCACTTTCTATTATTTTAGGCGGAATTGTTGGAACTGCAATAGATTTAGATTCCAAAGTACTTTATCTTGGCAAAGCAATAGAGCGTCTGGTATATCACAATCCAAAAGAAAAAGAGCTTAGTGTAAAAAAACAAAATTCTAAAAACTTTCCGCTCGCATTTTTAAATGCCAGTGTTCTATTTTGCACCGGAGCAATGGCAATTTTAGGTTCACTTAAAGCCGGAATAGAAAAAGATTATTCCATACTGATTACAAAAAGTATTCTTGACGGTTTTATAGCAATTTCTTTTGCCGCAGCAATGGGAATTGGAACTGCATTTTCTTCCATTGCAATTTTTCTTTACGAAGGTGCAATTACTTTACTTAGTTCACTTTTAAAACCCTTTTGCACACAAGTAATGCTAAACGAACTTACAGGAAGCGGAGGCTGCTTAATTGTAATGATTGCAATTAATTTAATAGGCTTAAAAAAAATAAAAACTGCCAATTATCTTTTTGCAATGATTTTTACAATAATCTTTGTACTTCTTGACCCTTATTTAAAAGGCATAATTAAATTTTAATTTTGTACCTGCAAAACTTAAGTAAGAAGATATTTTATTTACATGACCTGATAATAGGCACGCATTGATTCTGACAAGTCATTTAGGTGCTTAAAAAATTCTGCCTTATCACGGCACTTTTTCATTATGTCAATTGCACCCTGAAATGGATTTGTAAAATACATGGGAAGATCTACTTCATTTTTAAAATTATCTGGTTTATAAGCTAAATATTCTTCATCAACAGAAAATTTTGCATTCTGTCCGACTTTATTACCGCGGGCATCTAAACGTACCCATTTTTTTAATGTCTTAAAATAAACTGCATTAAAACTATGAGGATAAAAATGATTTGGAGTTTTACTTTCAAGAATCTGATAACAAAATCCACATGGTATGCCAAAGTTTCGTAAAATTGCAGCATATAAATGTGATTTTGAAAAACAAATTCCGTGTCCATTTTTAATTACATCACTGGCACTAACAGAAAGTTCAGTTCTTTTACAATCAGAAGTATGTGGATATTCATTCTGAACAAAATAAAATGCTTTTTGTGCAAGTTCAATTTCATTGTTTTTATAAGGTTCAAACTGTTTACAGACTTTCTGAACTTCTTTTGAAGAAAAATCAATTACATCACTTTCTTTTAAATAAAGTGAAAAGTCCGGATTTTTTTTCTTACGGCTTACAGAAATCGTATCTCCTATCGGATAAAAAGTTGTTTCAAATTCAGGATTGTCTTTTAAAAAAGTTATATATCTTTTTATTTTACGAACCATTTTTTTTGTACTGTAATTATGAGTCAGTCCTTCATTTTCTACCATTCCATGAAAAGAAAGATTATCTGTAATAATTACACCGTCTTCACTTAAGTTGTTTGAAAACTTTATAAAAAATTTTGTATTCTGAGCTTTAGGGCCGTCAATAAAAATTAAATCGTACTTGTCTTTAAAATTAAATCTTGCCGCATCCCCTAAAAAAATTGTAATGCGGTCAAAAAGATTGTTGTCATAAATATTTTTAAAAGCAATTTTATAACGTTCAATATCAAATTCAACTGTATCAACTCTAAGTTGACTGTCTGCAAGTGCAAAACTTATGGCAGAATAACCTATAGCACTTCCAATTTCAAGAATTTTTTTTATATCATGATTTTTAATATATTCAATAATAAATTCTCTTGTAGCATCCCGCATTATTGGAACTGAATTTATTTTTGCATAATCTTTTATCTTAAGAATTTCTTCCATAATTTACAAAACTATATCACTTATTAAAAAAAACTGCCATGCAAAAAAAATAATCAATTATTTAAAAGCGACTGCAAAAGATTTTTTGCCTGCACTTCAAAACCTTTATCCAGTAAATCGGGATATTTGCATTTAAAATCATCCAATGCATTTTTTAATTCTTCAAAATTTAATGCAGAAAAAATTAATTCACAGTAACCTTCTTCCCTATGCTGTCTTGCACAATCATTTTTTGTCTGCAGAATATATTCAACATAAAATTCTTTTTTTAACTCAAGTAATTTTTCTTTTTCTAAAACAGGTGTTTTAAAATCAAGAAGACATTTTTTTGCGGAATAATTTACATCGCCTTTAATAACTTCCATTATTTTTTTATAAACTGATTTATTTTCACTTAAAACCGAAAGCAAAGTCATTCCACTTAGACGCGGATTAATTTCAATAATAAACCATTCATTATTTTTTTTAACAAGATCAACTTGTGCACTTCCACAAAGATTTAAATTTTCTGCAAGTCTCAAAAGCATTTTTTCTAATTTTTCATCCACGCTTACAGGCCCTATTTTTACACTTTGCTTTGGACTTGTAATTCCATACTGATTTACAGAAAAATAAAAAAGTCCTCCTAAAGAATATTTTTTATTGCTTCCAAAAATTTCTATTCCTGCCTGCTCGCCTTCAATATATTCCTCTACCAAAAGATTAGTTTGATTTTTTTTTGATTTTAAAAATGCTTCTGCCTGCGCATAAGTTTTTACAACTTCCATTCCATAAGAAGAAAGTCCTCTTGTATTTTTAATTACAAGCGGTAAATTTAAATTCCGTATCTGATTAAAAATATATTTTTTATAAGGATTAAAAATAATTGATTTGTCAGAACGTTCACAAAAAAATAACTCGTGATCAACATAAACACTTTTTGCACAATTAAAATTATTTTGTAAAAGAAAATCACGTGTTTCTTTTTTATCAAAACAAATACATGCAGTTTTTGTACTGTGACAGAATGTTTTTATTCCACTAGCTTCAAGTCTTTTTGCAATTAAAGAATCATTTATTGTAAGCCAGTCATAGGGCTGACACCAGAAGGTAAAAGCAAATGCAATATCAGCCTTAAGTAAAATAATTTCTTTTGCAAAAGATTCAGGCTCTGCATTTTCTAAAATTATGTATTTTACTCGATTTGATTTTTCTTCTATATCATCATTTTTTAAATCAAGTAAAAACATTCCAGGCTTTTGACAGACAATAAAAAAATTATATTCCGGAAAACAATTACATAAGTCATCAAGCTGACTTTTCCATGAAGGAATTGAAGTATAATGAAAAAAAGAAGCGTCAAAAAAATTTGAATATGATGAATAAAAAACTATGTTCATTTGTTTAACATTTTATCACAAATTGCTAGAATACAAAAAGGATATAGCAATGAAAAAAACTAATGCAATGAGAATACTTGAATCAAAAAAAATTCCTTTTGAAGTAAGTGAGTATGAAGACGACGGTGAACATGAACTTTCTAAAGGGGTTGCCTTAAGGACTGCTCAAAAACTTGGAGTCGATGTTAATTCAGTTTTTAAAACAATTGTAATGCGTACAGAAACAAAAGAGCTTTGTGTATTTTGCCAGAGTGCAGAATGGGAAATAAATTTAAAAAAAGCAAGAACTGTTTGTGGAGCAAAAGAAGTTACTCCTGTAAAACCCGAAGAACTTCTTTCTTTGACAGGTTATGTTCGTGGCGGTTGTTCTCCAATTGGAATGAAAAGGCAATTCAGGACTTTTATAGATTCAAGTGCAATGGAATTAGAAAAAATTTGTATTAGTGGCGGTCAACGCGGAGTTCAAATAAAAATTGCACCTGCTGATTTAGTAAAAGCAACAGATGCAATTGTAGCAGATTTAAAACTTGAAAAATAAAATCTATCTTTATAAGAATTTTTTTCCGTCAGCAAAGGCACTGCCTACTTTATTTCCAAGTGCAAGATAAACATGATTTTCTGGGTCGTATGTAATTGGTTTAAGTTTACTTACATCAATCTTTCCCTCAGTTAAGATCTTTTCATCTGCACAGACATTTACAATTTTGCCAATTAAAATTTCTGTTTCTTCATCATAAGAAAGTACCTGACATTCAAGGGCTAAGGGTAATTCTTCAATTAAAGGGGCATTTACATTTTCACTTTCCACAATATGAAAATTTGCTTTTTTAATTTTATCATTTTCCCTGTTGCCACTTTCAATTCCAAAATAATCACATTCACTTACATATTCTTCTGTTGCCATACTTACAGTAAAGGCTTTTGTTTTAAGTAAATTTTTATAGTTTTCTAT
>CAZALL010000109.1:0-6293 GCA_964485955.1 uncultured Treponema sp.
ATCCATGCCTTAAATTCAGAAATTAAGACTTATTTCTGCTGACTTTTAATGAATTCGTAAGCGTCTTTTACAGTTTCAAACTCATTTGCCTTATCATCTGGAATTGTAATTCCAAGTTCTTCTTCAATAGCATAAACAAGTTCATAAGTATCAAGACTGTCTGCACCTAAATCACCACGGAAAGAAGAATCCATTGTGATTTTATCAGCATCAATTTCAAGTTTTTCAGCAATAAGTGCCTTCATTTTTTCGAATAATTCGTCCATTTCTAAATCTCCTTAATTAGCCGTTTACTTCCGGTGTAATTACCTGGCGTCCACGGTAAAAACCACATTTAGGACACACATGGTGCTGCATACAAAGATTACCACAGTTGTTGCAAGCAACAAGATGAGGAGCTGTAAGACGCATATTAATGTGCTGTCTTCTCTTTGTTACGGCCTTCGATGTTTTGGATCTAGGTACTGCCATATTATTAACCTCACTATAGGATTTGTTACATTGATAACAGCGATAAATATACTACATTATTGAAAATTATGTCAATATTAAAGTGCCAAAAACTATATAATTTCAGGATATTTTAGAAATATTCTTATATTTTTCTTTCATTGCATTTGCAACTAATTCAGGAACCATTCCGCTTATATCTCCTCCAAACTGAGCAATTTCTTTAATGCTGCTGGAACGGACAATACCATATTTCTGCTCAGTAGGAAGAAAAAGTGTTTCTACATTAGAGTCCAAAGTTCTGTTTAATATGGATAAATCAAACTCATAGGCAAAATCATTTGAATTTCTAATTCCCCTCAGCAAAACATTTGCATTTACAAGTTTACAATAATCAACCACAAGTCCAAAACATTTGTGAACACTTACGTTATCATATTTTTCAGTAAGCTTTTCTAAAAAATCAAATCTTTCTTGATCAGAAAAAAGATACTTTTTACCTGAATTAACCGCTATAACTACATCTATTTTGTCAAAAAGTTTAGATGCTCTTTCAATAATATTCATATGTCCATACGTTGGAGGATCAAAAGATCCTGGAAAAACTGCTGTTGTCACCGCTTACCTCAGGGACAATATATATGATTTATTCAATTGAAGCAATAAAAATTGACAAGCAGTAAAAAGGGGGGTAAAATGTGCTTATGAAAATATCTAAAATATCTATTTTTGCAACGGCTATTTGTGCCTTACTTCTTACGGCTTGTAATACGACAGGCAATGTGACTTCAGGTCCTGCAAAAGTTTCAGATACTGCAAACAGCTTAAAAGATGAAGCTGAAGTTATTGTAAGTACGTTGGAAGACGAAGAATACGACCGTTCCACAAATCACATGGAAGGATATGTATCAAGGGAAGAATTTAATGAAGATAAAAATATTATCTTGCGTAAAATTTCTGAACTTGATGCAATAATGAAGGCCTATGACTATGCTTCGTGGGTCAAATATGTAGATCAGGAAAGCATTGAATACTGGTCAAGTACAAAAAATCTTCATAATGCTGCACAAAAATTACCGGTTAAGGGTTTAAGGCTTGACAGTCTTAGAGATTACTTCCGTTATATCTTTGTTCAGGCTCGTGTCGGAAAGAAAATTGATGAAATTCGCTATGAATCAAAAACATCAGTAAAAGCTGTTCAGGTAAGAGAAGATCAGGATGTTGTATATTACTTCTTCCATAAGATCGACGGCGTATGGTACGTTCACCTTCAGCCTCTCGATGACTAAGATCAGAACTATTTACAATCACTTGGAGGAAACTAATGAAAACAACTAAATCTATTGCTATTATTGCAGGTCTTTCAGTTTTTACAACTGCTGCTTTTGCCCAGACTACAATGTCAAAATCTGAAACAACTGTAGAAAACGAATATTTAAGTAATGTTGAAGATGTAATCATATCTGAACTTTCTTCTTCTGAAGATTATGATAATAAACTTGTAGCTCTTCAGTACCTTGAATCTGCTATTGAAGACGGTCGTTCATCTCCAGAAATGAGTCTTGCCCTTGAACAGCTTTCAAGTGAGGGTGTTTCTTATCAGGCAAGAACTAATGGACGTGTAATGAACAACTTTCCTGACATTCGTGCAAAAGCGTGTGATCTTCTTTCAAAAATCCCTACAACTGAATCAAAAAACACTCTTGTCAAGGTTATAGACACTGACAATGAACCTATGGTTTTAACAGCTGCAGCCCGCTCTCTTGGTGAAATCGGAATGAATGACAACAATGAAGTTGTAATAGCTCTTGCAAAAGCACAGACAAAAAATGCTGTATTAAATCCTACAAGTTCACTTGCATTTGAAATTCTTGTTGCATTTGAAAAACTTGCACCAGTTACAGATGACAAGTCGTATATGCTCCAGTCACTTACTGCTATTGCTTCAAATCACAATTATGTAAGACCGGTAAGACTAAAGGCATTGGATGTACTAAAAAGTCTTCAGGGATCAGGCTCTTCTTCAAAAAGAACAAAGGCTCCTGAAAAATAAAACAAAAAATATTTGTAAATAAAAATTCAGTTGAATAAAAAAATGCCGTCTTAGTGGCGGCATAATTTGTTTTATATGAGAGATATGGGATTCGAACCCACCGCCTTCGGCTCCGGAGGCCAACGCTCTATCCAGATGAGCTAATCTCTCAAAGTGTGTAAAGCATAATTTTTTTTAATTCAAATGTCAATTAAAAATACGAGGTAAAAATTATGGATGCAATCGTACTTGCTTCTTCTTCTCCCCGCCGTCAGCAGGTTTTAAAAGCAATGGGAATACCATTTGTAGTAAATCCACCAAACATTGACGAGGTTCTTCCCAGCGATATAAAAATTGAAGACGGTCCTGAATATCTGGCTGCAAAAAAAGTTGAAGCTGTTACAAAAGCCCAACCTATTGATCAAGAAATTCCATGGATTCTAGGTGCTGACACGGCAATTATTTTAGACGGTCAAATGATTGGAAAACCAAAAGATGAAGAAGATGCCAAATCCATGCTTAAAAAAATCCAGGGTAAAACACACAAGGTAATTACAGGCATTGCTCTTTTTAATGGTTCCCTTCACTATCTTGCAACTAGAACCAGTGTAAATACTGTAACATTTAATAATATGTCTGATAAAGAAATTGACTGGTATTTACAGACAGGTGAATGGCATGGTGCTGCTGGAGCATACAGAATTCAGGGAATGGCTTCATGTTTTATTAAAAAAATTGAAGGCAGTGAATCATCTGTTATGGGCTTGCCTATATTTGAGCTTTATGATATATTACGCGAGCAAGGTTATACCTTTTTAGGATAATTTTGCCGGACTTGCACGGGCCGTTAGCTTTGATGCAATGTTCCGATCTTCCGGGCCTGCAATACAGGTTACGAGAAATAAGGTCAGGTGGAAAAATCAGTTGTAAGACTTAAGGTTCTTGCAATCCCTGTAGAAACAGTTATGATTTTTCCGGTGAAGGAGTTACTCATGGCAGTAGTTACCATGAAAAGTCTTCTTGAGTCTGGAGTTCACTTCGGACATCAGGTAAAGCGTTGGGATCCACGTATGAAGAAGTATATCTTCGCAGAACGCAATGGAATCCACATTATCGATTTGCAGAAAACAATCACAGCTATCAAAGACAGCTACGATGTTATCCGCAAGGTTGCCTCTTCTGGCAAATCAGTACTCTTCGTAGGTACAAAAAAACAGGCACAGCAGGCTATCGCAAAAGAAGCAGAACGCTGCGGTCAGTTCTACGTAAACAACCGTTGGTTAGGCGGTACTCTTACTAACTTTGCTACAATCAAAAAATCACTTCTCCGTCTTAAGAAAATTGAAAAGATGGAAGTTGACGGAACTTTTGACAATCTCACAAAAAAAGAAGTAGCAAATCTTCTCAAAGAAAAAGAAAAGCTCACAAAAAATTATGGTGGAATGAAAGAAATGAAGGAACTCCCTGGAGCTATCTTCCTCATTGACACTCATAAAGAACAGATTGCAGTTGCAGAAGCACGCCGCATGGGTATTCCTATTGTTGCTGTTGTTGACACAAACTGTAATCCAGAAGGCATTGACTACCCTATTCCAGGTAATGATGACGCAATTCGTGCAATTTCACTCTTTACATCTATCATTGCAAATGCAGTTATTGAAGCAGACAATGAACAGGGCTTAAAGATTATTGAAACTCTTGGTGATGAAGACGAAATCGCAACAGATGCTTCTACAAAAAAAGATGATGAAGAAATCGTTGATTATTCTAACTATCAGCCTACAGAAACTGAAGTTGAAGAAAAAGAAGACGATGATAATTCTTTCATCGATGAAGATAAAATCTACAATAAATAAGGATAGTTTCAATGGAAATTACAGCTTCTATGGTAAAAGAACTGCGTGAAGCAACAGGCGCAGGTATGATGGAATGTAAAAAGGCTCTTGTTGAAGCAAACGGTGATGCTAATGAAGCTGCGAAGATTCTTAAAGAAAAGGGTCTTGCTGCAGTAGCAAAAAGAGCAGAAAGAGCAACAAGTGAAGGTCATCTTTACATTCAGCAGAAAGGCAATAAAGTTGCAGTTGTTGAAATTGTATGTGAAACAGACTTTGTTGCTACAAATCCAGAATTTGTTAAGACTGGTGAATCAATTATTGCAAAAGTATTTGAGAAAGGTTATACATCAAAAGATGAACCGGAACTTAAAGATGCACTTCTTGACTTTGCTACAAGAACACGTGAAAACATGTCTCTTTCAAAAGTAAAGGTATTTGAAGTTCCAGAAAATGCAGTTGCAGGAATCTACGTACACCATGACTTCAAATCTGGTGCAGTTACAATAATTAAGGGTTCTACAGCAGATGCTGTTAAAGAATTTGCAAAAGACTGTTGTATGCACCTTGCAGCATTTACTCCAGCATACATCAAGCAGGAAGAAGTTCCTCAGTCATATATTGACGAACAGAAGGAAATCTTTAAAGCTCAGATGGATCAGGATGAAAAAGTTGCATCTAAACCAGAGAATGTAAAAGAAGGTATTCTCCAGGGTAAGGTTAAAAAGCACCTTTCTGAAATCTGTTTCGTTGACCAGATGTTCATCAAAGATGAAAAGAAATCTGTTCAGGCTAAACTTGCAGAAACAGCTAAAGCAGTTGGAGCTGACCTTTCATTTGGTGATGTTGAACTCTTCATTCTTGGTAAGTAAACATTAATTTACAGACGGTCTGAATATTTTTTCAAGACCGTCATTTTTTATTTAAAGGGGAATTTTATGGCAGACAATGAAAGCCGCATGGAAAAAACAGTTGCATCTCTAAAAGATGAATTAAATACAATCCGCACAGGTAGAGCAAGTGCCTCTATTCTTGATAAAGTTCGTGTAGACTACTATGGTACACCTTCTCCACTTAATCAGGTGTCAACAATTTCTATTCCTGAAGCAAGGACAATCGTTGTTTCTCCATTTGATAAGACCCTTATTTCTGCAATTGAAAAGGCTATTCAAAAAGCTGACCTGGGACTTAACCCAAATAACGATGGCAAAGTAATCCGCATTGCAGTTCCTCCTCTAACAGCAGACAGAAGAAAAGAACTTGTTAAACAGGCAAAGACAATTGCAGAAAATTACAGAACAACAATCCGTAATATTCGTCGCGATGGTAACGATGAACTCAAAAAACAGCAGAAAGCAGGTGAGATTACTGAAGATCAGCTTAAAACAGAAACTGATAAACTTCAGAAACTAACAGATAAATACATTGCCCAGATAAACTCAGTTTACGAAGCAAAAGAAAAAGAAATTATGGAATAAACCATGACAGATGCTGTATGTGAAAAACCTGATCTTTCTAACCTCCCCGCACACGTTGCAATTATTATGGATGGTAATGGAAGATGGGCCAAAGAACGTGGTTTTAACCGTAGCAAGGGGCATTCACAAGGTCTTGAAGTTGCAAAAAAAATTACGGCACATGCAGCTGATATGGGAATTAAATACCTGACACTTTACGCTTTTTCTACAGAAAATTGGAAGCGTACAGAACAGGAAGTGGGATACCTTATGGGGTTGATAAAAAATCACCTTAGGGCAGAATTTAACTTTTATAAATCCCACGAGATTAGAATCGAACATCTAGGAAATCTTGCTGGTTTACCGGATGATATTCAGGAAGAAATTACAAAAGCAAAAGAAGAAACTGCTCACTTTACAGGTCTGACAGTTGTTCTTGCAATAAATTACGGTGGTCGGGATGAAATCACCAGGGGAATCAAAAAAATAATTGATTCTAAAACTAAAAGTGAAGATTTGAAT
>CAZALL010000110.1:0-6213 GCA_964485955.1 uncultured Treponema sp.
ACGGTACGTATTTAGAATTTGTTCCGGATGAATCTATTTTTGGCAAGTATAGTTTTAATATGGAATTTGTCGAAAAAAGAATCTGGAATTATGCTTATCTTAACAGTGGTTTAACTCTACGCTTAAATGGCCAGGACTATAAGAGTGATAAAGGACTTTTAGATTTACTTAATGCAGAAATAGAAAATGAATGTCTTTATCCTGTAGGTTCTTATGATGGTAATCATCTTAAATTTGCTTTTACCCATTCAAATTCTTATGGAGAAAATTATTTTTCTTTTGTAAACGGACAGTATACTGCTGACGGAGGAACTCATCTTAATGCATTTAAGGAAGGTTTTGTAAAAGGTATTAACGATATGTATAATACTTCCTACAAATCAGAAGATGTTCGCGAAGGTCTTACGGCTGCAATTTTAGTTAAGGTAAAAGATCCAGTTTTTGAAAGTCAGACAAAAAATAAACTAGGAAACACAGATATAAGACAGTGGATTGTAGAAGAAGTTCATTCAGCTTTAATTGATTACTTAAGACGTAATCCTGATGCTGCTAAAAAAATTCAGGAAAAAATTCAAGCTAATGAAAAACTTCGTACGGAACTTTCTGCAGTAAAAAAAGAAGCAAAAGAAGCTGCAAAAAAAATCAGCATAAGAATTAAAAAACTTAAAGACTGTCAGTATCATGTGCAGGACGGTAAAAAAGGTGAAAATTCAATGATCTTTATTACTGAGGGAGATTCTGCAACTGGTACAATGACTCATTCAAGAAATGCATGTAATCAGGCAATTTTTTCTCTGCGCGGTAAACCTGAAAATATGTGTGGTAAAAAACAGTCTGAAATTTACAAGAATGATGAACTTTATCAGCTGATGATGGCTTTGGGAATTGAAAATAATGTAGAAAATCTACGCTATGAAAAAATCATAATTGCAACTGATGCTGATAATGACGGTTATCATATTAGAAATCTTGTAATGACATTTTTCTTAGGTTACTTTGAAGAACTTGTTACAAGCGGTCGTGTATTTATTCTTGAAACACCATTATTCCGTGTAAGAAACAAGAGTGAAAATATTTACTGTTATTCAGAAGAAGAAAGAGATAAGGCTCAGAAAAAACTTGGTAAGGCTGCAGAAACTACACGCTTTAAGGGACTTGGAGAAATTAATCCTTCTGAGTTTAAGCAGTTTATAGATCCTCAAACAATGCATCTTACTCCAGTTGAAATAAGTCAGCTTAAGATGGTACCAGGACTGCTTACTTTTTATATGGGCAAAAATACTCCTGAACGCAGGCAGTTTATTGAAAAACATTTGTTGTCTAATGCCGACATCGATGCATAATTTTTTTGGAGAATAAAATACATGGCTTTTGTAAAAAACCTTTTTAATAAAAATTTTATTGAGTATGCCTCTTATGTAATTAGGGATCGTGCTATTCCTGATCTTGAAGATGGACTTAAACCGGTTCAGCGAAGAATTATGCATACGCTTTTTAAAATTGATGACGGACGCTTTCATAAAGTTGCAGGCGTTGTAGGCGAATGCATGAAGTTCCATCCTCATGGTGATGCTTCTATTGGCGGTGCTTTAGTTGTTCTTGCAAATAAAGGAATTTTTATTGACCGACAGGGAAACTTTGGTAATCAGTTTACAGGTGATCCTGCTTCTGCTCCCCGTTATATTGAATGTCGCGTTCATCCAATGGCAAAAGAATTTCTTTATAATCCAAATATTACGCAGTATGTTCCAAGTTATGATGGACGTAATACAGAGCCTGTTGTATTTCGTGCAAAAATTCCTGTTGCTTTAATAATTGGTGCTGAAGGAATTGCAGTTGGTATGTCAACAAAAATTCTTCCGTATAATATTAAAGAAGTTCTTGAAGCAGAAATAAAATGCCTTAAGGGTGAAAAATTTGAAGTTTATCCGGATGTGCCAACAGGTGGATTGATCGACGTAAGCAATTACAATGACGGTAACGGAAAAATTGTAACTCGTGCTAAGTTTGACATGAGCGATGAAAAGAAAATTGTTATTACTCAATTGCCAGTTGATACAACTTCTGCAGCTCTTTTGGATTCAATTGAAAATGCTTATAAGGCTGGAAAAATAAAAATCAGTTCAATTGATGATTATACAACAGATCATTGTCAGATTGAAATAAAATTACCTCGTGGTGTATATGCAAAGGATGTTGAAAAAGCTCTTTATGCATTTACGGACTGTGAAAAATCTATTGCATGTCAGATGCTTGTTATTAAAGACAATATGCCAGTTGCAATGACTGCCACAGAAATAATTAAGTATTATGCAAAAAAACTTACCGGCATTATAAAGGATGAACTTGAATTTGAACGTTCTAAACTTAATGATGAATTACATGCCCGTACTCTTGAAAGAATATTTATTGAAGAACGTATTTATAAAAAAATTGAAACAATGAAAACGGCAGAAGATGTAAATAAGGCTGTTAAAAACGGATTTATTCCTTTCAAGAAAGAACTTGTTCGTGAAGTGACAGATGACGATGTTGAAACACTTCTTCGAATTCCAATCCGCCGTATTTCACTTTTTGACATTAATAAAAATAAAGATCAGGTAACTGCAATTAATGCACGTCTTAAAGAAATTGCAAAACGTCTTAAAAATCTTACTGCATGTGCAATTGAATATCTTAACGGAATGATTGGAAAATTTAAGGAAGAAGATTTAGTCCGTCATACAGAGATTACAAAATTTCAGGCTGTTGAAGTTAAGAAGGTTGTAAAACGAGATCTTTCTTTGCGTTACGATGATAAAGGATATTTGGGAAGAACAGTTTCTGGTGGCAGTGAACTTTTAAAAGTTACTCCTTACGACAGAATTTTATTTGTAAGAAAAAGCGGAATCTGGACTGTATGTGACGTACCGGAAAAACTTTTTGTAGATACAGGAATGTGGTACTGTAATTTTGCAGATAAGGAAATTATAAATAAAGTTCTGTTTACTGTAATTTATCGTGATCCAAAAACAATGTACTGTTACATAAAGCGCTGCCGTATTGCAGGTTGGATTATGAACCGCGATTATTTTTTAGCTCCAGACGGGATGGAAGTACTGCATGTTGATACCCGTGATAAATTTAAGTTTAAGCTTAAGTATGTAAAAAAGCCAAGAGTAAAAATTCTTGAAGAAGAATTTAAGGCACAGGACTACGAAGAAAAAGGTCTTAAGTCTAATGGTTTAAGGCTTTCAACGCACGAAACAGAATCAGTTATGGTAGAAGATGCAGACGGTCAGATAAAACTCTTTGACTAAAGCATAAAGGCATCTCTGAAAATTGCAATTTTTAGAGGCTCCCATAAATGAACTTTTACAGCATATAGAGGATTTTGAAATGAAGACAAAACCAAATTATAAACTTATGGGTGATAAGGTTAATTCCTGCATTTTAATGAATGGCGGAAAAATTATGCCTTCCATTTTTATTTTTGTAATTATTTTTATTTTTATTTCAAACCTCTGGACAATTCCTTATGCAGCATATCTTTCAAAAACAAGTGTGTCGCAGGCAATTATTTCTGGAAATTTTTCTTTAATAAATAGGGCAGAACTTGTTCCTGATTTAACAACTTTTATTTTATGTACTTTAATTATAATTTTATCAGATTTTATAATAAGCTTTTTGTTTTTTGGTCTGGTAACTATTATGGTTCGCATTGCAAGAAAAGATAGTGTAAGTTTTAAATTTTTATTTATTGGATTTTATAAATTTAAAGAAACTTTGCCTCTTATTTTAATTTTGTTTGCACAGAAATTTGCAGCCCTTTGTTTTACTTTTTTAATTTCGCTTGTTCTTTTTAAATTACAGATTTTTAAAAAATCGGATGCACTTTTTAATTATGCAAGTCTGTCTATATGGCTTTACTTGATTATATATTGCCTGCTTGTAATTCCTTTTATTTTTTTATTTCCAAGCATTCTTAC
The DNA here is from genome assembly GCA_964485955.1 of uncultured Treponema sp. Taxonomy (GTDB): domain Bacteria; phylum Spirochaetota; class Spirochaetia; order Treponematales; family Treponemataceae; genus Treponema_D. Next base: position 3,969 of record CAZALL010000110.1, read on the forward strand.
TGGAAAAGGATATTCTGTTAAAAAGTCTGTTAAGCAGAGTGTAGATGTAATTGGCGGAAGATTTTTTCATTTTACAGGATTTATTTTTTATAGTGGTGGAAGAAATTTAATTAACGGAATTTTAAGTTTAATTATTTCTGTAATAATGAACATAAAGGATATACAATTTCTTTCTTTTATTTTTCAACTCTCTTATTATGTTGCCTTTATGCTTGCTTTTATAAGAATGAGTATTGCTTATCCGGTTTACTTTTTGTCGGTGACTCAGCAGAATTATCTTAAGAAACCTGATTTTAACATTATGACTCCTGATGAAGTAAAAATTGTAAAAGATGGTCAGGAAATTATTGATGTAGAAAAAATTGATGAAGAAAATTCGGATAAAGAAAATTCAGATGAAGAAGATACTGACAGCGGAAAAAATTAACAGATGAAAGTTCTTAAAGAATGTGCCAGGGCTGAACTTGTTGTAAAAAATTCTCGCTTTATAGCAGAACTTTTTATTGTTACAAGTCAAAGTCAGGCAAGAGAAAAACTTCATGAACTTAAGCAAAAATATTTTGATGCACGTCATGTAGTGCATGCTTTTGTTACCGGAAAAAATGCAGAAGTAAGCGGTATGAGCGATGACGGAGAACCTTCTGGTACTGCAGGTCGCCCTGTACTTGATGTATTAAAAGGTTCTGGAATTACAAATGTGCTTCTTACGGTTACAAGATATTTTGGTGGCACTCTTTTAGGAACAGGCGGTTTAGTGCATGCTTATTCAGATAGTGCAAAGGCTGTACTTGATTTATGTAAAACAGAAGAACTTGTAGAACGAAGTTATTTTTCTTTTACTGCTGATTATTCAATTTATGAAAGTATAAAAAGATTTTTTTGTCAGTATAATATTGATTGTGTAAAAGAAGAATATTCAAGTGAAGTTTTTGTAAGCGGAAGAATATATACTTGTCAAAGTGAATCTTTTAAATTAAAAATATTTGATATTTCAAAAGGTAGACTGGAGGTTCAATTTTTACCATGCACTTAATTTTTATTAGACATGCAGACCCCGATTATAAAACAGACGGCCTTACTGCAAAGGGCTTACAGGAAGCTTTACTTTTGCAGGATAGAATTTCTTCCTGGAAAATAGAGGATGTATATTCTTCTCCAATGGGAAGGGCTTTAAGAACTGCCGAAGTTGCATTAGAGAAAACAGGTAGAAAGGTTAGTGTTTTGCCATGGCTTCGTGAATTTAATTATCATGTGACAGATCCTAAAACTGGAAATGATAAGTGTCCATGGGACTGGCTTCCACGAGATTATTATTCACAACCTGTGTATTTTGACAAAGATTGCTGGGACACAACAAGTGCAATGGAAAGCGGACAGATTCGTGAACATAAAATTGAAGTGTGTTCTGGCTTTGATAAACTTATGCTTTCTTATGGTTACAAACGTCTTGGTGAAAAAATGCCTGTTTATCTTTGCAAAGAACATATTAGTGAAGAAGAAGAAAAAATTGATACTCACTTAAATGCATATCAGAAAACTTTAGATGACAGAAATATCGTTTTTTTCTGCCATTTTGGTGTTATGATGCAGATTATTGCTCATTTAACTTCGATAAGTCCAGTTCAGTTATGGCAGGGATTTTTTGCAGCCCCAAGTTCAGTTACAATTCTTGGAGCAGAAGAAAGAGTGGGCGGTGAAGTTGTGTTTAGAGTTCAGTGTGTTGGAGACTGTTCACATCTTCTTAATGCCAAAGAACCACCTTCTTCAAGCGGATTCTTTGGCAGTGCCTTTGGAAAATAATTTTTTTAGATATTTTCTTTACAGAATTCTTTTTTAAGGAAATCTAAGTCAAGTTCAGGGTAGAGAACATGGGCAGAAAGTAATTTGTTTACTTTAGCTTTTGCTTCTTCCTGTGCTTTTGGATCAAGAATGATTTTGCCTTTAGCTGGTTTTCCTTCTTTTGTGAGACCAGGTTTTGTTCCTTTAAGAACAATATCAATTATTTGAGCAACTTCTTTCATGTCCTCTGTATCCATTCCTAAAGTTGTAAGGGCTGGAGTTCCAATTCTAATGCCTGAAGTCCACCATGCTCCATTTTTGTCATATGGAAGGGCATTTGCATTTGCTGTTACTCCGCACTGGAATAAAGCTGCTTCTGCCTGTTTACCTGTAAGTCCATAAGTTGTTACGTCAACAAGTATAAGGTGATTGTCTGTTCCGCCTGTCTGTAATGTCATGCCTTTTT
>CAZALL010000111.1:0-6115 GCA_964485955.1 uncultured Treponema sp.
AATTTTATAAAAACATTTTTCTAAAAACACAACGCCCTTTCTAAAACTGAAGGGGTGTTTTTTTGTTTCCTTATTACTAACATTTTAAAAGGTGAGCTAACAATCCTTTTGAACGATATAGTTTTATTGTTTAATTTTAATGCATTGGTCATATGTAATTTTATAAAAAAAAATTTCTAAAAAAAAATTTGACACTTATACAAAAAATTGTTATATTAAGTTCATCTTGCAGGGCGATGTGTTTTGCGGTGATATACAAAAAGTTTGTTTAATATAAAAAGTGTTTTGTAATTTGTTTAATTTTGTTTTGTAATTTTTATTTGCTATTTTAGAATTTCTATATTTTTGTCTTTTTATGTTGAATAAAATGCATTTATTTTAAGCATAAGCTTAATTTTTAGTGCAAAAATTTGTTTATTTTCGTAATTCTTATCACTTTGCAGGTAAATAAAAAAAATCTGCACATATTCTGCAGTGGTGAGGAAAAATGAAAAAAGTATTTTTGTCAGTGGCATTTGTTTTGCCGTTATTTATGTATTTTTCATGTAAAGGAAATGAAAGTACGTCTTCTTTATTTGAAAAAAATCCTGTGACAATAAACTGGAAAGGCAGTAAAGAAAATGTAGAAAGTCTTTGTGCCAATGTAAAAGTTTATTCAATGAATAATAGAAAAAATGCTGGTTTTGTTCAAAAAAATCAGTACAGGCTCTCTTTAAAAACTATTAATGGTATTTCTTATTCTCGCGTTGATTTTGAAGCAGAGTATAATGGTGGTCTTCCTCGTATGGCTTTGACTGATGGTTCTCAGATGATTATTGCCAATTCGTCAACTGATGAAGTTGAAATGCGGTTTTCACTTCCGGAAAATAAAAATGCGTTTAATTTTGATTTTATAAATTCTGCCTCTTATACAGGTAAAGTTGATTTGGATAAAGTTAGAAGTGCATGCAAAAGACTTTCTTTAGATATTACAGAAGATGAAGAAGAAAAAGGAACAATGCTTGTAAAAATTCCGCCTGAACTTTTTTCCTCTGTGTCTACTGGAAAAGTTTTAAGTACAAAAATTACATTTGACACATGCAATGAAGTTTTAAAGGAAACAGAAATAGTATCCTCTGAAGGTGAAGGAATAACTGTAATAACAAAGCAGACTCCACTTTATCAGGAAGTTGACGGGGAATTTATAAAAATTGGTTGTGTTACAGAAATTGATACAAAAAATGAAAATGAAGTAGACCGTTTTAATGATGATTATAAAGCTTTGCCTCCTTCAGAAGATATTCCAGTAATTTCAAAAAGTGAATATGAAAAAATGAAAGCAGATGGAAATACTGTTGAAGTAATAAATTCTTTTGAAGGAGATTTAAGAAATCTTAGTAATAAAGAAACTTTTGTTGAACTTTATGATTATGTTTCTTTAAATGATGTAAGTGATGAAGAATTTAGACTTCTTATCGGAGGTAAAAAATGAATTTTGTAAAAAAAATAATTGCCATATTGACATCAATAGTGTTTGCATGTCCGACATTTTTGTTTGCAAGGGCAAGGGATTCGTCTTATTATACGCAAGCAGAACAAAGTCACGAAATAGCAGAGCAGACTTCTTACGATTGTAAAATAAGTTACAATGCAGATGCTGGGTTTTGGTTTATAAATGGGTTTGATTTTGATTCTTATAATCCAGGGGATCCTTCACTAACTGAACTTGTAAATAATGAAGTTAATAAGGTACGAAAAATTACAAATGAACATCCGGAAAAATATCCGCAAAAATATGTTGTTGCAGGTCATAGTCAGGGAGGTCCTTCTGCACTGGCATTCGCAAAAATTTTAAAAGAGACTTCAAGTAAAGAAGATTTTGAAAAGCTTGGGGCTGTGGTAACAGTTTCGGGAATTGATAAAGGATTAAAGGCACTTGACGGCGGATTTGGCCCGTTAAAATCAAAATTGTATTCTAAAGCACATGCCTTGTGGGCAGGATTTTGTGCATTATTTTCTGCCTGTCCCCAAGTAGAGTTTTGTGGACTTTCATTACTTCCGCTTTCTTTAGATCTTGTTTTGAATGAGGTAATTTTCCCGATTGTACCTGAAGATGTTGAGTTTTATTTAAGGGAAGCATGGTATGGTTGCGATAGTGAAAATATACAGCAGCTTTATGACATGATGCCAGGAAGTGATTTTATAAAAGAAAATGTCTGTGAATCAAAAGTAAATTATTGTAAGTATCTTGAAAAGTATACTGATAAAATTGTGTGGAAAAGCGGTTGGCTTGGAATACCATATTTTGTATTTGAAAAAGTGCCAGTTTATAAAACAATTGCTTATACTAGTGATCTTGCAAAAATTCCTGATGAAGTTCCAGCAGCTTACATAGTCGGATTAAACAATAATAGTTTAGGAATGTTAAATACAGAAGAAGATCCTGTATTGGAAGCAAAAATACGCTCATGTGTAACAGAATTATTTTGTCTTTATACAATGGGAGGTGTGGTAAACATGGCACTTTCTGTGTTAAATGCCGGATGTCTTAATTTTCCTATGGCTGCTTTTTATACAGTTAATACAGTTTTTTGCATGAATGCAGCTATTATGTGCGGGGATGTTGACGGACAGTTAAATGATTTACTTTCGTCAAGTGAACATGATGGTCTTGTAGCAAAAGAAAGTCAGTACATTCCAAAGACATGGGCACATCCTTTAACAAGTGCTGTAAATGATGTTCATACTAATGTTCTCTGTGACAATGATACAGGATATAAGGCTTACTACGACTATAACCACAGAACAATTGCTCCTACTGTAAATCCTGAAGTTAAAAAATATATACAAAATATTATAAAAATTGTTTCAACTGATAAAGAAAGTAATTAATCTGAGGGAATATATGAAAAAAATTTTAAATTTTTTATGTGTATTTTTATACATGTGTATTTTTACAGCGTGTCCATTCTTTAAAAATTCTAAAGAAGAATTACCTGAATACAAACCTGATGTTTTGTGGACAAAGAAATTTATTGGTTATTCTTTTTTAATGATTCCGGAACAGTATGATAATTTTATTTATGGAATTGAAACTCAAGAAATCGATGATGTTTATTATTCACATGTTTATAAATTTGATTTAGCAACAGGAGAATTTATCTGGAAAACAAAAGATTTTAAATCCAGAACAGAACATGCTCCTATTTTGATAAAAAATAAAGTTTATATATATTCAAATTTCGGAAAATTTTTATGTTTTGATGATGAAACTGCAGAATTGCTTGCAACTGTAGTCTTGGCAAAAGATGAAGAAAGTTCTGTAAAAAACGCATGGTGTTTTACAACAATAAATGTTAATGATGAACATATATGTTATTCTTATGAAAATAATAATCACCTTAATGATGACGGAATTATGAGGCTAAAATTATCTGATATAGATTTTTCAAAGTCTCCTGAAGAAATACAATATATTGAACCTGATTTAATCTGGTGTGGTACACAAGTTAATGAACGTTATAATACAGATGAAAGAATTCAATCTTGTTTTGCAATTGATGAAGGAATCCTTTATTACATAACAACAGATAGAATTGATACAGGACCTTTTAAGTCCAAACTTGGTGCAATTAATGTTGCCAGTGCAGAAGTTTTGTGGGAAAGAGAAGTTGATCTTGAAGGAATAAATGACAAACCATTTAATATTATCGGTAATTATCTTTATGTAATTGAATGTGGTGCCGGATGCTATGACAAAAAAACAGGTGAATGTATATGGGAAACTTGTCAGACTCAAGAAGACTTGATGACTGAAGATTATGTAGGCGGGCAGACTTTTTGCGGTGCAGGACAATTTTACAGTAAAGGGTGCTTGTTTTATACAACCGATGCTTCTGCTATAACATCATCACTTATGGGTTATCCAAAAGAACTTGTAACAAATATAAAGTGTCTAGATCTTGAAAAATCCATGAAGAATAAAAAGGCAACATTAAAATGGTCCTACATGCCGGAAGGTTGTGCTTCTTTAGGTACAAGACCAATTGTTACTAATGGGCAGGTTTTTGTTACAGCATATAATTGCGGACTTTATGTTTTTGAAGAAGATACAGGAAAAGTAATTGGAGTCTGTAAGGATTATTATTTTCCAGGTATGGAACGTAATTTTCTTTATGACGGTAAAGTTTATTTTTTTGATTATGACTATGAAAATAATGTTCGTACTTTGGTGTGTTTTAAGCCTTAGTTTTTTAATTAAAGTAAAAGAGGTAAAAAATGAATTTTGTAAAAAAGTTGAATCTTATTTGTATAGCAGGATTTATCTTATTTTTTACTGCATGCTCGTGTGATGAAGATAAATTAAATGTAAGAATTGCAGCTACTTCTAAAAATGCTGGTGATATAGAAATTTCTGTAGTTCTGGAAAATGCCTTGGGAAACGTAATAAATGGCTCTAGTGTTTTTGTCAGAGATTGTGAAAATATAATTACACATCTTATTTTTGATAATGAAAGTCAGTCGTATAAAGGAGAACTTTCTTCTACTGGAAATTTGTTTACAGTAGAAGTTAGATCTTTATTGCTTAAAAATAGAAAACAAATAGAGATTCCGCATAAAGTACTTTTTGAAAAACCAGCAATAAATATTTTTTCTGACAGTGAAGGAAATTCTGTAATGGAGGGAAATACTTTAGATTCAAATAAAGAAATAAGTTTATCATGGAAAAAGATAGATGATGATGTAGTTTATACGCTTGTTTTAAGGAATGCAGGACAGATTTTATTTTCTAAATCAACTCAGTCAAATTCGATAGTATTACCTGCAAAATCTTTACCAGAAAATTCTTTGCTTTTTGCAAGTATTAGTTGTCAGAAAAATTATGGAGATATAACTTACAGTAAGTGTGATTATTATTCTGTTTCTATAATGGAAAGTTCTTCAATAAGTTTTAATACAAAGTAAATATGAAAAGAAGTGTTTTTGTTTTTTTTATATTTCTTTTTTTTATATCGTGTAGACAGAAAAATGAAATTGAATTTTTTTCTATTCTTACTCCAAAAACTGAGTGGAAATATTATGATGATCAGAATATTCTTTTTTCAACCGATCTTAATTCAGAGGAACTTTATTGGACATCTTCTTTAGATTTATATTTAGGAAAGGGAAGTGTTATAAATGCAAGACTTAGACAGGGAAATCATGAAATTGTCTTATGTGATAAAAAAAGTGGAATTGAGGTTAGAAAAAATATAAAGGTTTTTCATCGTGAAGAGTCTGCTTTATTTAAGTGTCAGCTTTTAAATATAAATAAATTTTTATTTGAGAGTACAAAAGAAAGTTTTGCTTTGTTTAGTACAAATGGATTTACGAATAGTTTAAATTTTTCAGTAGAAAAAAATGATATTGCAGAAGATAACCAGATACTTAAAGATATAAATGTCAGCAATCGTGATTTTAATGCAAGGTTTTTGACTGTTAAAGAAAAATCTTATAGAAGTTCTGTAAGTGCAGATGAAAATAAAACTTTTTATGTAATTAATACAGTTCTTCAAAATGAAGCCCATAAAGTTGACTGTCAGAAAATTTATGAAAATGACATACTGATTGTTTATATTCAAAAAGGTACTTTAGAAGAAAATAATGTACTTGAAAAGAATATTGAAAATTGCATTGAAAAAATTACTAAAATAATTTTTCCCAGAGTTAATGTCTTGTGGGGAAAAATGACTGATCTTGATTTTAACGGAAAAGTTACTCTTGTTTTTTCAAAGACAATAAATGATGAAGGCATGGCTGTAGGATTTTTTAATCAAAGTGATTTTTTTGAAAATATTCAGGATATTGATGATAAAGCTTATAATCCATGGTCAAACGAAATGGATGTAATTTATTCAGCTTTTCCTGACGGCAGTAATTTAAATTATACAGTTGAATGTATTTGTGCTACTGTAGCTCATGAATTAACTCATGGAATAAATTTTTCTAAGAAAACATTTGAAAAAATTTTCAATGGAAATCAGGCGGATACCATGGAAATTTTTCTTGATGAAGGTTTAAGTCATTTGAGTGAAAGTTTGTGTGGTTTTGGACAAAGTGGCGGGAATGTTGATTTTGTAAATTGTTATCTTAAGGA
>CAZALL010000112.1:0-6040 GCA_964485955.1 uncultured Treponema sp.
AATTATATATGTTATTATGACTCAAGTACAGATGATTATAAAAATTGTCCTTATCAATTGGATGATTCTTACTGGCAGGGGTTAGAAATTCCTTTGTTAAAACTGGACAGGAGTAAGGAACATACACTTCGCATACAGCCTCTTTTGCAGAATGATAATACACAGACTGTTGAAGAGTATAAAATTCCTCCTTTACCGCAGTTAATTTCACAAAAACTTTCTGACGATGCAATAAAATATTTTTTAAAAGGAGATGCATCTTATACACTTGCAAGTTTAGATAAAAAAAATCATATCGCTTCAGGGCAGTATAGAAGTTTAACATTAGAAAGTTTTGACGGTCTTGATGTTGATGAAAAATTAAATCTCTCTCTTTTTTATGATGGTATTTATCAGGGAACTTACCAGAGAGATTTTGTTATAAGTAAAAGTATTCCTTCTAAACTAGAAATAGAAAAAATTGACGGTAATAAAAATGAAATTGCAGAGAATAGTCTTGTAACAGATAATTCTAATTTTTATTTAAAGCAGGATGATTCTTCTTTAGTTAGTGGAGATGGATCTTATAGTTCTCCTTTTACAACCTTTAGTCAACTTGTTAATGCTATAAATAATACAGACTTTGTAAATGTTCATTTTCTCAGCGATTTTAAAATTTCTGCTTTAGATTATAAAATTTATTCTGATTGTAAAATTAATGGGAATGGATATAAACTTACTTGTGATGAAAATGCACGTCTTTTTATAAGTAACTGTAATGTTGAATTTGAAAATCTTATTTTAGAAAAGAAAAATAATTTTAATAAAACTGGAAAAAATAATTTTATCATTGCAGAAAAAAAATCTTTTCTTACATTAAATAATTGTGAAATTGCTGCAAACTTTAATGCCGATGGAACTTTAATTTATTTAAATAATTCAAAAATAAAAATTTGTGAAACAGGTCTTTCTGTAAATGCACAAAAATATGCTGCATGTCTTTATTTAAAAAAATCTTCTTGTAAAATAAATTTATCTAGACTTACATGTCTTGCTTCAAGTGCAGTTGCCTTTAGTTCTTATAAAAGTGATGTTGTTTTTGAAGAAAATAATGTTCGTGTAAGTGGATCTATGATTCGAGGTCTGGAATTTATAAAATCAAAGGCTCAGGTAAATAAAAATTTTATTGAAGGTAGTAAAACTTCTAACTTAAAAAATATGCAGGCAATTTATAAAGATGTTAATTCTCTTGTAAATGCAACTGAAAATTCGCAGAGTGGATTTTAATATGGAACAGATATTTTTATGCGGTTTAGATGAAGCGGGCAGGGGACCTCTGGCAGGCCCTGTGAGTGCTGGAGCTGTAATTTTGCCTGTTGACTTTCCTTTTGAAATTTTAAATGATTCAAAAAAATTAAGTGAAAAAAAACGCGAAAAGGCAGAAAGTATTATAAAAGAAAAGGCATGCTGGGGACTTGGCCTTGTAGATCATAAAACAATTGACAGAATAAATATTTTACAATCAAGCCTTCTTGCAATGTCTTTAGCTTTTGAAGATATGTTAAAAAAACTTCCTCAATGGTGTAGTGAACATAATATTTTAATTCCGGATATTAAAAATATTGAGGCAATTGCAGACGGAATATATGTTCCACAAGTAAAATGTTCTTGTCGCTGTGAAGTAAAGGCTGATGCAAAATATGCTCAGGTTATGGCAGCTTCGATTATTGCTAAAACTGCCCGGGATAAAATTATGATGGATTATGATTTGCTTTATCCTCAGTATGGATATGCAAAACACAAAGGTTATCCTACAAAAGAACATAAAGAAAAATGCCGTCAGTTTGGTCCTTCTCCAATCCAACGGCTTTCATTTAAGTATTAGTTTTTATTTTTTTTAAGCAAGAAATGTCTTGTAATTTATTCACCATCAGTTTTTCTTTTTGAAACAACATGAATTACTCTGCCGGTTCTTTTAATTCCGTCATCTGCTTTAGCTGCATTTTTTTCTGCAACAAGACGGCTTTCTCCCTTGCGGCGATATATTTTTTTTGAAGTCGAATCTGATGAAGCGGCACCATATTTTGCTTCTTTTGCGGCTTTTTTTTCTGCCTTCTTTTTTGCTCTTTCCTTGCGGTCTTTGTCAATGAATTTTAATGATTCATCCATGCCTTTAAAAAATTTCTGCATGTCGTCTGCAAATATAACTATAGCACGTCTGTCATCCGAGCCGTCCTTTACCTTGCTTTCAACAATTTGAAGAAATACATCACCGTTGCGGTTTTCTTTTACATTAAAAAAATACGATCTGTTGTCCAAATTTACCTGATTTGTGTAAAGTTCGCCACGAATTCCCATATTTTCCTTCCTTGAGTATGTAAGTGGATTTATGCAGTTACGATACTCTTTTTACATAAAAAAATCAATTGAAATCAGTTAAAATCCTTGTTAACTTCTTTTACAGCCTGCACAAGTTCCATCATTGCACTTTCACTTGTTGAAGAACCAAAACTGAATCTTACAGCACTTTCTTTTTCATCAGTATTTACATTCATTGCTTCAAGAATTGGTCTTGAGTTTTTACCTGCAGAACAAGCACTTCCTGTAGAAATTGCAAAGCCTTTGGCATTTAACGCTCTTACCATTACCTGACCTGGAATATTTTTAAAAGCTGCCTGTACAATCCATGGTGAAAATTTTTCTTCACTTAAACACGAGTCTTCTCTTACATGTGGAATTATTGTACATTCTGGTATTTCAAGAATTGAATTTATAAAATTTCTTACATAAATTTTTTGTGCTTCAAAACGTTCCCAAAGAGTTTTGTTTTCTTGTCTTATAAAATATTTTTCAAGGCAGAGGGCAAATGCATGGGCTCCAAAAATATTTTCAGTTCCGCTTCTTATATTTTTTTCCTGACCGCCACCACGTAAGAATGCATTAATTTCTTTTGCAAGATATAAAATTCCAATTCCGCGTGGACCTGAAATTTTGTGGGCACTCATGCTGGCAGAATCAATTCCTTTGTAAGAAAGATTGAGTGGAATTTTTCCGCAGGCCTGAACTGCATCTACATGAAAAAAAGGTCTTCTGTGTCCTTTTGAAATTTCTGTGAGTTTATCTGCAATTTTATATATAGGCTGAATTGCACCAGTTTCGTTGTTGACTGCCATTACGCTTACAAAAGTTGTATTTTCTTTTACAGCTTGAGCAATTAAATCTTCACAAACAAAACCATTTTTGTCGGGTTTTACAAAAATGACTTCAATGCCAAGATGTTCCATAGCTTTGGCCATTTCTCTTAAGGCAGGATGTTCTATTGCACTTATTACTATTGAGCCTTTTTGGGGTCTCATTAAATTTGCTAAAAGTGGAATATGATCACTTTCTGTACCGCCTGATGTAAAAAATACATTTTCTTTTTTTACATTTAAAATCTGGGCACAGCGATTTCTGGATTCTTCAAGAGCCGTTTTTGCATCATTTCCTGCTTGATGTAAACTTGAAGGATTTCCCCAGTGTTCAATTGAATATGCTAATGCTTTTTGTGCAATTTCTTCATCTATAGGGGCTGTTGCGGCCCAGTCAAAATAATGTTTTTTGTCCTGCATTTTATTTTAAGACCTCAGCAATTGTATTTTCATCAAATTCTTCAATTACATTGTCACAAAAATTATTCTGATAGACTATGCGTATTTTTTTGCTACTAAGATTCTTTTTATCTTTACGCATGGCTTCAAGTAATTTTTTTGAAAACAAATTTTTTTCTTCTGCTGATTTGAAGTTCAATAAATCACAAGCAAGTGGTTCCAAAGAATAGTTGAATGAAGAAAGAATTTTTTTTGCCTTAGATATAAATGTTTTATCAGCACTTCCTTTTTTTTCTGCGAGTGCAATGGCTCTACCAATTCCCCAGACAACTGCTTCTCCGTGGGTAACTTTACCAAGTCCTGCACAAGTTTCAAGTGCATGACCAAAAGTGTGACCATAGTTAAGAAGTGCACGTTCATTTTTTTCTTTAAAATCTTTTTCTACGACACAGGCTTTTGCTTTTACACAGCCTTCAATTATTTTTTCGAGGACTTTTTCTTCCCTCTGCATAATTTTATCTGTCTGGTTTTCAAAAAGTTTTGTCATTTCTTTGTTAAATAAAAATGCTGTTTTTATAGCTTCTCCAAGGCCTGAACGATATTCATTTTCTGGAAGAGTTTTTATAAAAGAAGGGTAGATATGAATTACACTTGCAGGATAGAAAGTTCCAATCATATTTTTGTAGTTTGAAAAATCGCATCCTGTTTTACCGCCTACACTTGCGTCAACCATAGCCAGCAGGGTTGTCGGAATAAACTGGCATGAAATTCCACGTTTGTATATTGATGCTGCAAAACCCGTAAGGTCAGAAATTACTCCGCCTCCAATGCTAATAAAAGTTGCATTACGGTTAAAATTTTTTTCTAGAGCTAGCTTAACAATTGCAAGTACGCTTTCAATTGATTTGTATGCTTCACCTGCATTTATTATGCAAAGAAAATCATTACCTTTTTTACCCTGAAAAACAATTTCTTTAGAAATGGATTCTTCTTTTTCAAAATAATTTATAAGAGGTTTTAAAAGTTCAAGTTGTGCAATGCTTGTATCTGTAATAAAAAGACGTGAAGCTGTATTTTCTGCTTTTTCAATAAATTCTTTTATAAAATCTGGATTTCCTGAATTAAAATTAATTAATGTTTCTTTAAATCCTGAATCTTTGGGAAATTTTAAAATATGTTCACTGGTTTTCATGAAGCCTATTTTAATAAGTTTTAGAATCCATTGCAATAAATGTGTCAATTACATTTTGGACACGTTTTATTTCTCGGTCAAGAATTTTTTCGTAATTAAGTTTACCTTCTGCAATTCTTTCTCTTTCATCTTCCCAGTTTTGAAGCTGTGTGATATATAAAAATTTAAATGCACCTTTGTCTGCTTTTTCGGCCCATAGTTTTGCTTCTTTCCAGTAAGTATAGCAGGTTTTATAGCAGTTTAGAGTTTTTTCAAGGTCTCTAAGATATTCTTCCTTCCATGGCTGATCGTAAAAGTAAGCTACTTGTTTGTCGTAATAGCGTCCAAGTCTTAAGTGCTGTTCAATAAGCTTTAAATTTAAGTGCATCATAAAAAGACAGCGGTATTTTTCCCACTGAGTTTTATCTTCGATCTTTGCTATGGCATACTGAGGGTTTGCGAAATCTGCTCCTACAGCTTTTTCCAGCCAGTAGATGTTTTCCATTACATCATCAGGTAACTGGGCATAGTGTACGTGAAAGAGCCTGTAGTAATCTTCTTTGTACTTTACCACGTAAGCCTGACTTTTTTGTACAGGAATAAGTGAGAATAAAATTAAAAGACTTAAAAGACGTATTGTCTTTTTAAAAAAAGATTTCACGCTTTCTTTATCGGTATTTTTTTAGTGAATGTTAATATTTAAAAATGCCAGGTTTAGAGACATTTTATTATTGCTTTTATGTTTTCCCATATTTCTTTTTGAATTTCTTCTTTAGGCTTTGTGGCATCTATGTGAACAATTTTCATGCCATTACCTAAAGGGGTGTTTTCAAATTTTTCAATGACTTTTTTGTAGGCATCTTCTGTTTTTTTAAGAAAATTCACTTCTTCATAAATTTCCCTTACGCTGCGGTCAGTAATTCGTTTAAGGGATTCTTCAGCTTTGATTTCAAAGAAAAATAAGAGTTGCGGCAGGGGAAAGGGACTGTTTACAAAAGCAGGTAATTCTTCACCGCATGAAATTGACTGGTAGGCCATGCTTGAAAAAATATAGCGGTCACTTACTACGATTTTATTTTTATTACATGACTCTACAATACCTGTGACAAGATTTTTGTTTTCATCAATAAGTTCTTTTGCGTAAAGATGTTCATTTCTGTCTGCTGCAAAAAGAAATGCAGCCGTTGATTCTTCAAGTACAAAATCACCTTTGAGTACCTGTCTTATAAATTTTCCTGTTGGACATGAAGTTGGTTCTGCCGTAAAAAGAAAAGGCTTGTCGTTTGTAAAGTTTTTGAGT
>CAZALL010000113.1:0-5937 GCA_964485955.1 uncultured Treponema sp.
ATTTGCATTTAATTTTATGTATTTGCGATCTTTTGGCTGTTCACCAGGTACGTAAGGGTGTAGTCCGTTAAGTCTTTCTGAAAGCATTTTTTTACCTCAATTAATTACCTGTGAGTTTAGAACTTTTTTAATTTTCATACAAGAACTTTATTTTTGTTTAAAATGCAAATTGTAAAAATTCCTTATATCAGTGAAACGCTAAAAGTTTCGTCTTCTTCATTAAAAATAAAACGGTATGTACCTGAAGTGCTAACTGTTAAAGAAAAGTTTGTATCTATTGTACTTGTACTTTCGTCAGTTGATGTTGCAGTTTTTTCTCCTAAGTTTACAGAAACTGCTGTTGCTACATCGCTTCCGCTTCCGTAAGAAAGTGACCAGTCGCAGTATTTGTCAAATTTAAATTGATACGTTCCACGAGAAAGTTCCATGTTTGCACTAAAAGTTTTTGCACTGTAGTTGTAAGTCATTTCATTGTAGCCCCAGCTGTTCATGCTGCCACGGAGAAAAAGACGGTTGTCTGTAAAAAGCATTTCTTTGTCAGAAGAAGTAAGGTCGTAAACTCTAAATTCATAAGGTGCAAGAGATTGAATTTTTAAACTTCCGCTTTCTTCTACAAGATTTTTCTTATTGTTTATACCGATTAAAACTGAATAATTATTAAAATCAATGAGACTCGAATTTGCAAACCAGAAATTGTCGTCAGTTCTGTTTTCTAAGCCTGAAATACATAAAAGAGAGTCGCTTCCATTTGAAATTATAAATGCTGCAGCGTGATTTAAGCTTTCTTTTGTTGTTGTATTAATTGTATTGCTTTTTAAGAATTCAACTTTTGAGTTTTTAAAAAGTGCAGGATAATTTTTTCTTAAAGTTAAAAGTGCTTTATTGAAGTTCAATAGTGAATATGGATTTGATTTCTGGTAGTCTGCCTCTGTCCATGTAAAGTCGCTTCTTAAACGAATATCGCCTGTACCGTATGTTGTATTGTTGCACATGGCAATTTCATTTCCGTAATAGATAAATGGAACTGTTGGGCGTAAAAGTGAAAGTCCAGAGGCAAGTTTAATTGTTGCTTCGTAGCCTCCAAAAAATGTTCCCAAACGGTCAATATAGTTGTCGTGATTCCCTATAAAAGTACCATAGCATTGTTCTGCTGAAGGATTTGCATGCAATGTCTGTAACAGATAGTCTGCATTTTTATTGCAGATTGCATTTACTATTCCATAACCCTGATCAAAATCAAATACCATATTAAACTCAGGGGAGTCTTTGCTTCCAAAATATTTTTCTAAATTTGTTCTGTCGTTTTCTATCCATGCTTCACAGGTCATAAACTTTGGCGAGATGTCCTTGTATTTGTCAATTACATCACGGCGAAGTTCCTGGTAGTAGCTATGAGTTTCGTCAGTGTCAAATTTTGCATCTTTTGTTTCTATAAGATAGCGCACTGCATCTATTCTTAAACCGTCAAAACCTTTGTTAAGCCAGTAACGTACAACATTTTTCATTTCTTCGCGTACTTCATAGTTTCTAAAGTTTAAGTCAGGTTGTCCCTGGTAGAATGCAGCATAATAATAATCGCTTCCGTAAGGATTTAGATGCCAGGTATCTGTGCTTCCCATGTCTGGATCCCATGAAAGTTTAGTTTCATTCCACATATACCAGTTTTTTTTGCCGTTTGTATTTTTAGCAGAATCTATAAACCACTGGTTTTTAAGCCCCGTATGATTTGGAACAAAGTCAAAGATAATCTGCATGTTTCTTTCATGGCAAGCATTTATAAGTTCTATTAAGTCTTCTTCACTTCCAAAATAAGAATTTACTGAATAATAGTTACTTACATCGTAGCCATGCATGTTTGTGTCTTTAGATTTACCTTTGTAATCACATTCAAAAATTGGAGAAAGCCAAATGGCAGAACAACCTAAATCATTTTGAATGTAGTCCAATTTGTTTTTAATTCCAGTAAAGTCACCGCAGCCGTCATTGTCTGAATCAGAAAAACTTTTCACCCATATGTGATAAAAACTTTTTTCATTCCACCATAAATCTTCTAGTCCCTGAGATTGATTTTGTACGGAAGAAGAATTAATTATCGCATTATTTTCACTGATGTAATCTTTGTTTCCTGTGTATTCTGCAAGTTTTTTAGGAAAGTCTTTGTCGTCAGAAGTATCCTGAGGGCAGGAAATAAAGCAAAAAAATGTGATGGTAGAAAATATAAGTGTTAAAAGTCTTTTCATATAACAAAATGTTACAGAATAAAAAAAACTTTGTCTATGGCTAACAGTGAATTAGAAGTAAACTCTTAAACCAGAAGATAATCCGTTGGATTCTTTTACAAAAATTGTTTCATTCATGTAATAGCATCTGTATTTCCATGCAAGATAGATTTCCATGCGGTTTATCATAATGCCAGCTTTTAAATCTGATTCTATAAAAGTATCTTCGCTTGGATTCATCACTTCAGCTCCAAATTTCCATTCGAGTGTAAGAGGCTTAAATGGATAAGAGCGCATGTTAAATCCTAAAGTAAGACCGTTTTTATCATTTGACCATGGTTGTCCTGTAATTCCATACCAGCGTACCCACTGCATGTAAATTGAAAAACTTAATGGGTTAGACTGAACTATTGCAAATTGTCCGCCAATTTTAAAATTTCCGTAAACAGAATTGTAGTTAACAGAAAAAGGTGCTGTTGTTGCAGACAGGTCTCCAAAAACAGTATTTTCAAAGTAAGGTCCAAACATTTTAAAAATGTAGCCTTCAAAAACAGTTTCAATTCCGCTTGAAAATTCCGGTAGCCAAAAAATGCCACTTGAAAGTGAATATCTGTAGAATCTGTTTTTGTCATCTTCTTTTGATACGTCAAAGTGCAGGTATTTATCATCATTTGCATATGGATATTGTTCAAAAGTTACAAGACCGTTGTTTACAAGCCATAAAAGGCTTATTAAGTCTTCAAAAAGTCCGTCTGAATCGTAATAAGTTCTTTTAGGACGTGGAGGTGGGGGCGGTGGATTTCCGTTTCTTCTGTAGTCTCTTCTTCTTTCTTGAATTCTTGGAAGGGGTTCTGTAATTGGATCTTCTATAATTTGGGTTTTTGCAAAAAGTGGACTGCAAACTGAAAGAGTTAATAATATTGCACTAAGAAGAAATGGCAGTTTTTTCATAATGACCTCCGTTTAAAAGTAATATAACACAAATCTTTAGTCAATCTGTTACTTATTTTTTTGCAACTATAAGCATTGTCTTAGCATTGTAGTCATAAGGACGTAAATCGTAGCCTCCAAAAACCTGTGCCTGTGAAAAACCACAAGCTTTTATTAATTCCCTTAATTCTGCAGCTGAATAAAGTCGTTGGATAAAGGTGTGTTCTATTTTCTCCCCGTCTTTTCCTATTAAAATCCACTGGCTTTTTAGACCTTCCCAAGCTCCTACGACTTCAAAATGTGTAAGTACTGTTTTATTATCGCGTTCAAACCATTCGCCTTCGGTAAAATACCTTATTGCAGTTTCGCGGCTTGTACATTCCAAAATAAAGTAAGCATCTTTTTTTAATGACTGGCAAATGTTTTTTATAATCTGTAAATCTTCTTCCTGGCTGTCGCAGTATCCAAATGAAGTATAAAGATTAAAAGCGGCATCATATTTTTCTTTTTGGGAAAATGTTCTTAAGTCTGCTTTTATAAGATTTAATTTAACTCCTTCATCCCGGGCACTTTCTTCTGCCATGTCTAAATAAAGTTGAATATTGTCTACACCTGTTACGTTCATTCCTAAAAGAGATAGTTCTACAGAAATTCGTCCAGGTCCGCAGCCAGCATCAAGTATTGAAGCATTTTTTTTAAGGTGGCAGATGTCAACGCATGACTGAGCAACTCCCTGTGCTTCTGCCCAATGTGCTTCGTCAAACATTACAGGTCCGTAGTTAATCCAGAAATCTTCTTCTTCAAACCATTCTTTTTTGTTCATATATAATTTTCCTTATAAGACCTTTTATTATTTGTCTTTTTCATCTTCCTGTGCGGCATAGAGTGCCTGGGAGGCAAGATTTTGATTTAATTTATAGCGGGCAGCTTTTTCTTTTGTTGTTCCTGCTAAATCTAATGACAGCATGGCTTTTTCTTTGGCTTCTTTTTCTTTTTTCCATAGATTTTTTGCAGCAAGAAGTATGTCAGCGGCTTTATCTCCTTTTAAGTTTAAGAGTTGGGCAATTTCTGCTTCCGGAGCTTTGCTTAAGTTTTCTAAAGTTGAATATTTTATTAAAAGAAGTTTTTCGCGTTTAGGACCTGTGTGTGGCAGTGCAGAAAATGCTGAAACTGTATTTTCTTTAGTGCGAAGTTCTTGATTGCGACTGGTTGCAAAACGGTGAGTTTCATCTCTTACTCTTTGAAGTAACCTTAAGGCATCACTTCTTTTTGGCAGGCAGATTGGAGTACTGTTTCCGGGGCGGTATATTTCTTCATCTCTTTTTGCAAGACCTGCAATTGGTATGTTTAAGTCAAGGCTTTTTAAAATTGAATCAACTGCATTTACTTGTCCAATTCCTCCGTCTATTAAGATAAGGTCGGGAAGAATTTTATGGTCATTTAAAAGTCTTGTGTAGCGTCTTGAAACTGCTTCCTGCATTGAGGCAAAATCGTCTATATAACCGTCAGTTGTTTTTAACCTAAAGTAGCGGTAATTTTTTTTGTCAGGATTGCCTTTATAAAAAGTAATGAGGGATGCAACAGGAAATTTTCCTCCTATATGGGCAATATCAAATCCTTCAATTCTTACAGGAAGTTTATCCAGTTTAAGAATTTCTTTTAGTTCTTTTAAAGCAGATGTATCTCCCAGTTCCCGTTTTCGTCTTATTAATTCTTCTTTAGCATTTTCTCTAGCCATGTTGAGGGCAGCCAGATGTAATTTTGACTGAGAAGACAGTTCATTTACAAGGACAATGTTTGTATCTGTTTTGTAAGTATCAAGAAACCATTTTTTTATGTTTTCCATTCCTTCTTGTGAACTTACGTAAATGTGTGGCGGAATTGATTCTTTGCTTGTGTAATAGGCACATAAAAATTCCGGAAGAATTTCTGCATCTTCGTTTAAACTTACAGTATTGTAGTTGTCACGACCAAGAAGTTTTCCTTCCCTCATTTTGAGTACTGTAAATGTAATCTGTTCTCCTTCGCGATAGTGGGCAATGTAGTCTCTGTCATCTCCTTCAAAATTTTCAACGATATTTTGATTCTGTAAGATGGAAAGTGCTTTTAGTCCGTCCCGAAGTCTAGCTGCTTTTTCAAAATTAAGATTTTTTGCGGCTTCCTTCATCAGATTTTCAATTTTTTCAGCCCCAGCTTCACCTTTTTTCTCAAGTAGTGTCGAGATTTCTTCGATAAATTCAGTATAGGTGGATTCTGAAATTTTTTTACAACAGGGACCTAAACAGCGGCCTATGTGGTAGTACATGCAAGGTGTTTCTTTTTCGCGGAATGTTTTGCAATGCCTTAAAGGGTAGATTTCATAGAGTGTTTCTATAAATGTATCCAGTGAAGATGCGTCTGGAAATGGTCCAAAGTAAAGTGAAGAGTCCTGAACTATATGACGTGTTTTATAGATGCGCGGAAATTTTTCATGGGTAATTTTTAAAACCGGATAAGATTTTCCGTCTTTAAGATTTATGTTGTAGCGGGGAGTATATTTTTTTATCAGATTGTTTTCAAGCAGAAATGCTTCGTATTCATTGTTTGTACGGATGTATTCAATGCGGCGGGCATGGCTTATAAGAAGTTTTGTCTTAATGTCCTTGCTTCCGCTAAAATAAGAGCAGAGTCTGTTTTTAAGATTTTTTGCTTTGCCAACATAGATTACTTTGTCTTCTGCGTTGTGCCATAAATAAACTCCGCTGGATGCAGGTGCCTTCAGTGCCGTTTGATGCAGAATCTCTCTGGG
>CAZALL010000114.1:0-5934 GCA_964485955.1 uncultured Treponema sp.
CCTGGAAAATGCATCAAGTCCCGTTCCCTTCTGCATTGCAGCAGTAATTGCACAAATCTTTTCATTTTTTGCAGCTACTTCAAGCATGTAATTTGAAAATGCCTCTGTAAAACTTAAAGTATCAAATTTTTCTACAAGTCCGTCAGAAATATTAAAAGGACCAACCCCATGAAAAGAAGAAGGATCATTTTCTGCAGGAGAATAGCCCTTACCTTTTTTTGTAACCACATGAATTACAACCGGCCGGGGAATTTTCTTTACTTTTCTAAAAACTTCTTCAAGCTGTTTAATATTATGTCCATTAAGAGGACCTACATATTCAAATCCTAAATCAACAAAAAGATTATTTGTAAGAATAAGACCTTTAAGACCTCTCTTTAACCTGAATATAAATTTACCAAAATGCCTGTTTAAATAAGGGATGTCATCTATCAAACGGTCTATTTTTTTTCTAAACCGCTGATAAGATGCCGTCATAGTAAGTTTTGAAAGATAACGGGAAATTGAACCTGTATTTTTACTTATCGACATCTGATTGTCATTTACGACAACAATTAAATTTTTTGAAATCTGTCCGGCATGATTTAATGCTTCATATGCCATACCACCAGTTAAAGCACCATCTCCAATTACAGCAACAACTTTATCATCCTTTCCCTGGAGTTTCCATGCAGTAAGTAGTCCTAATGCTGAAGAAATTGAAGAAGATGCATGTCCTGCGTCAAAGTAGTCATGTTCACTTTCATTAATTCTTGTAAAGCCTGAAATTCCATTTTTTTTTCTTAAAGATAAAAATTCTTTCTGTCTGCCTGTCAAAAGTTTGTGGGTATAAGACTGATGACTTACATCCCAGATAATTGCATCCTGAGGACTTGAAAAAACTCTATGAAGGGCAATGGAAAGTTCAACGGAACCTAAATTACTTGCCAGATGTCCGCCATTAGTTCCAACCACTTCAATTATTTTTGCCCTGATTTCTTCTGCAAGAAGCGGAAGTTTTTTTTCAGGCAGTTTTTTTAAATCTTCAGGTGAATTTATATTCTGTAAAAGCATTGTCTACCCACCAGTAAATAAATTTCAAATTTAAAAAAAAGACCGCAGTACTTAAATGCAACCGCGGTCTTCTTATGTCATAAGAATAATAGTCCAGTCACCCCGGAGTTAATTACTTGCTCTTATGACGATTACGTCTAAGCTTCTTCTTACGCTTATGTGTCGCTATCTTTGCGCGCTTTCTTTTCTTTCCACAAGGCACGATAGAACTCCTAAAGTTAAACTTAAACCAATATTTGGTTTGTTAACTATAATATTATTTTTTACCCCTTTACGTCAAGTCCATTTAGAACAAAAGACACTTAATATTTCAAGTATTTTTTCATAATTTTCAGCATCTACTTTTACAGCTCCAGGCAGTCCCTTCATCAAAGTGTACTGCTTTTTTGCATAGTGCCGGCTATCATTTTTAATTTTTTCCTTAAGTTCTCCAATATTACTGTAAGGTTCAAAAAATTCACTATAGCCTATACCTTTCATTGCAGGACTTTCTTTTGTACATCCGCTTTTAATAAGATTATTAACTTCTTCTTCAAGACCTTCTTCAAACATAAGGTCAACACGTTTATTTATGCGCTCATATAATTCTTCTTTTGGGCGCGTAAGAATTATTGTACAAAAATCATAAGAGTTTCTTGCTTCAACTGGCATTTTATATGAACTTAGAGGCTTACCACCAGAATAAAAAACTTCAAGGGCACGACAAATTCTGTATTCGTCATTTATACTGATTTTTTGTGCTGTAAGAGGATCTACTATTTCAAGTTCCGCATAGAGTGCTTTTTTTCCCACATCATGCAGTTTTTTCTGAACCATTTCACGAATTTCGCTTGTACTTTGCGGAGTTTTTGGCATTCCTAAAATAAAATTCCTTATGTAAAAGGCTGTTCCACCTACAATGAGAGGAAACTTTTTTTTATTCCATATTTCTTTTACGCATTTTTCAGCTTCTGCCATCCATTCACCAAGGCCAAACTGTTCAAAAGGAGATGCAATATCAATCAGATAATGAGGAAGATCTTTTTGTTCTTCAAGACTTGCTTTTGCACTGCCAATGTCAAAGCCCCTGTAAACAGCCTGACTGTCTGCACTTACAACAAGTCCCCTGCCTTTAAAACAAGAAAGACTGCTCTTACCAAAAATTTTTCTGGCACAGGCAGTCTTACCGCACGCAGTAGGTGCAAAAATTATAATGACAGGAATTTTATTTTCTGCCATTTAGAAATTACCGCTGTTCAATACGGTACTGAACTTCATTTGTAAAAAGCTGACGGGCTGCAAGACTTACAACTTTGCCGTCATTTTCTTCTACAACAGGATCTTTTACCATTGCCAGCTGATATGCACGACGACTAGCTGCACATGTAATTTCATATACGTTACCCTTAAATTTTACTAATTCTTCAAGCGGGAAAATCATTCGACCAACCTCACAAAATACAATATTTGCTTCATATAATATCTGTAAACAGATAAATTGTCCATATAAAAGCATTTAAAATATCAGACTTTTTAATCATTAACCTCATTCACATTTTTTTTAAATATCACTATTATCACTAAAATATGAAAAACCAAATTCAAATGACAGACGGTTCTCTGTTTAAAAATATTTTTTTATTCAGCATACCGCTAGTTTTTACAAATATACTTCAGATTCTTTTTAACATGGCAGACTCTGCTGTAGTAAGACGATTTGCGGGAGCTCTTGCTCTTGGTGCAGTTGGTTCCGACGGACAACTATGCTTTTTATGCTCAGGATTTTTAATTGGAATTGGTGGCGGAATAAATGTCCTTGTTGCCTTTTACCTAGGACAGAATAATAAAAAAGAATTAAATGACATGATTCACACTGCGGCAGTCTTTAGTTTTATTGCAGGCTGTTTAGTTTTATTTTTTGGCTGGATATTTGCCCCTCAAATTCTCCTGCTGATGAAAACAAAAACTGAACTCTTACCAGATGCTCTACTCTACTTTAGAATTTATCTTTTGTGTATGCCGGTAATGGCTCTCTACAATTTTGGAAATGCAGTTTTAAGTGCCCATGGAAATACAAAATTGCCTCTTATTTTTTTAGCCTTAGGCGGAATTGTAAATGTATTTTTGGATCTTTTACTTGTAATTGTTTTTAAAATGAGTGTTGCAGGAGTTGCGATAGCCACAGTTGCAGCACAGATTATTTCATGCATTCTTACAGTTCATGCAACTTTTAAAAACTGTGCAAATCTTCATTTTGACAAAAGCATGCTTCGTCTTAACATGCACAAGACTCTTCAACTTATAAAAATAGGACTTCCTGCAGGACTTCAAAATGTTGTTTTTGCAGTCGCAAATCTTTTTATTCAAGCAGGAGTAAATTCTTTTGACGCCCTTATGGTTGCAGGAAATGCAGCTACAATGAATGGAGATAATCTTGTTTACAATGTAATGGCAGCTTTTTATACAGCCGGGGCAACTTTTATAGGACAAAACTTTGGAGCCAAGAAAAAAGACAGAATTTTAAAATCATATTTCATAAGTGCAGGCTATGCTTTTTTTGCAGGAACTGTAATGGGAATATTTTTTTACATCTTTGGAAGACAATTTTTAAGTTTGTTTACAACAGACCCACAGGTTGTAGAATACGCAATGCAGAAATTCCGCATAATGACATTCAGTTTTGGAATCTCTGCTTTTATGGACGGAACTATTGCAGCCAACCGCGGACTTGGAAAAACACTTATTCCTTCAATTTTAGTTTTCTTAGGTTCATGTTTTTTTAGAATTTTATGGATTTACACAATTTTTGCCCACTACAGAACGATTGAAAGTTTATTTTTACTTTATCCTGTAAGCTGGGCTTTAACTGCAGTACTTGAAATAGTTTATTTTATCATCACTTATAAAAAAGAAACCCGTAACTTATAAAACCATAAAAAGTGTACCTGCTGTAATAAGAATACAACCTAAAGCACTTTTCCATGTAAAGTGTTCATGAAGAAAAACAAAAGCTAAAATAAGTGTAAGAATTGTAGACATTTTATCTATCGGAACAACTTTACTTGCCTGGCCTATCTGAAGTGCCTTGTAATAACAAAGCCAAGAAGCTCCGGTTGCCAGTCCCGAAAGAATTAAAAATATCCAGCTTTTACGGCTTATTTCTGTAATACCTGACTGACTGTTTGTAATAAAAACCATCATCCACGACATAAGAACTACTACACAGGTTCTTATAGCAGTTGCAAGATTAGAATTTACTCCATCAATACCAACCTTTGCTAAAATTGAAGTAAGGGCTGCAAAAATAGCAGAAGCTGATGCAAACAAAAACCACATAATTTATTCCTCACAAAAAATAAATTTAAAAAATAATTTATAAATTACCACAAATATATTACTTTTTTATTTTCTTGAATATAACTTATTTCTGATATATTTTAATACAATGGCAGAAAGAAATTCTTCAGATCAAGCAATAATACTCACAGTAAAAGATCAGGGCGAATCAAACAGAAACATATGCATTCTTTCTGAAACTAAGGGAATTTATTACGCAACTCTTTACGGTGGAGCAAAAAGCAAAATGCGGGCTTTAGTCCAGCCTTTTAACAGCGGAATTATTTACATTTATTCTGACGAAACAAAACATGCAAAAAAAATTACAGACTTTGACGTAAAAAATTCCCACCCCACCTTAAGAACAAATCTTTACAAAATGTGGGCTGCAAATCTCGCTGCAGAAATAGTTTTAAAAACAAAAGCTGCCGGTCAGGACAAAAATGCATTTATTCTTTTAAAAGCATTTCTTGACGGAATCGATGCCGTTGACGAAAACAGTGCAAGAACAGGAACAATACGTTTTTTATGGCGCTATATAGGACTTTTAGGACTCCAGCCTGAATTACATGAATGTTCAAGCTGTGGTCGCTCTCTTTTTTCTGCTTCTAATGAAAAATCCATTAGTGCAAGTTATTCTGCCATAAATAATGGTTTTGTATGCAGGGAATGTACCCCTTACATGGCTGAAAATAAAATTACAAACCTTAATTACAGTTTAAATCTTTCGGCATTAACATACATTGCTTCAATAAATGAACTTAGTCCAAAAGAAGTAAGAAGCATAAAAATTGACACAGAAAGCATTTCTCAATTAAACTCCCTTCTGTTTGCACTCATGGAAAATGCAATTGGTTCAAAATTAAAAACACTGGAAATGGGTATATTTTAGATAAACTTAAAATGCAATCTTCTTTCCTTCAAATATATAGTAAAATTCAAAGAAATATGCTAATATAAGTCTTTCATGGGGATAAAATATGAGGGCATCTGACATTATAATAAAAAAACGTGGTTCTTCCGGTCAAAAAGGTCTTGAACTTTCAAAAGAAGAAATTCAATTTATGGTCAAAGGCTATGTCGACAATTCAATTCCTGATTATCAGATGTCTGCTTTTCTTATGGCAGTTTATTTTTCAGGAATGACATTTGAAGAAACAGGTTTTTTAACAGATGCAATGCTTCACTCTGGTGACGTGATTGAACTTTACGGAAATAAATATAGTGCTATGGGACTTCACGGACCTTTTGTTGACAAACATTCAACAGGTGGTGTTGGAGATAAAATAAGCATTCCGCTTGCACCAATTGTTGCTTCCTGTGGTGTACAGATTCCTATGATGAGTGGCAGAGGTTTAGGTCATACAGGCGGAACTTTAGATAAACTTGAAAGCATCGACGGCTACAAAGTAAAACTTAGTGCAGACAGATTTAGGGAACTTATTGCAAAAAACGGATATGCCATGACTGGACAGACAGAAAAAATTGTTCCTGCTGACAGACTCATGTATGCCTTACGTGATGTAACTGGTACTGTCGAAAGTATTCCTTTAATTACAAGTTCCA